>CAZGIC010000006.1:0-5723 GCA_964526435.1 uncultured Lachnospiraceae bacterium
TTTATTGCTTTATTCTAAAAAATTTGTATAGTTGTTCTCATCAATACCAAATATTAATATATTCAATTATCTGCTATATTTTTTTATATATTTGCCGGAAATTTTGACCGTATTTTCTTTCAGTTTTATAAATTTAATTTCAATTTTTTTAACGTGGTTATCAGGTTCATTTTAAGGGAGCAGTCAGCCATAGGCAGACTGTTAGTGAAATTTGACAAAGTCAAATTTTGCGATATGAGGTTTTCATAAAACCACACCATTTAACAAAAAACCATTAAAGAATATGCACTCAAAAGTTTAGCTTTTACTGTCAATCAAGTATAACCACACCAGTTGACAAAGAGCCTTAATAAAGAAGGTTCTACAATATTTGACGTGGTCATTATACTGTAATCCACATTATAGGCTCCCTTTTAAGGGAGCTGTCAGCCATAGGCTGACTGAGGGTTTTATAAACCACGCTAGTTGACAAAGAACCATAAACTACATTAATTACATACAAAAATAGCTTGTTATCCATAATACTTTCGTAAAACAGATAACAAGCTATCTTATTGAATCTTCAGTAAACATTTTAACTCGCTTTCCTTAAATTTTAAATTAACATTAACCTTTAACTTTTGATTAATTAATCTCCTCTGACATCTATGTCTTAATTAATCACTACAATATTAAATTTTATTTTTTTGATTTACAATTATCAAGTGCAAATTTGAAACCCTTAACTTATTTACTACCCATTTTATTTACTATCAATATTTCAGAATCATTAAATACTAGCATATCTTACTCATTCCTTGTCCGGAACTAATATTATTTTTTATCTTAAACATTGATTATAAACTCTGAGATTATAACAGAATTTCACTGGTTACTTTTTTGACCTTATCCACTCTTTTTAATTATAAACCTTACAAATATTCATATTCTTTCAAATTTTAAAGCTTTTTATAAGAATATCTTAATTAATAAATTACTAATTTCTTGTATACTGTGTAACAAATATCACTTACCCCTTCACTTCTTACACTAACAATACTTTAATTAACAAAGGGATTAACTTTCTTATACTCTAATTACAAATTAACCTTTTGTTAAATTCATTAATTAAACAAACTTCATAAGTGTTAATTTTTTTATCACATTAAACTTTAATATAAGCTATTTTAATCATTTCTGTTATATAATCTCTTTTATTATAAATTTAACTTGAATTTTCAATACTTATGAATTTTTTAATATCTTCTTTAAACGCCTTAATTGGATAAATCCTTAAAATTTCTCTTATATGAATATTCATTTTTACAACATAATATATTTCAATTCTCTAATGTTTAAATAAGATATTTAATTTAAACTACGCCAGAGTTTCAATATATTAATGTCTAAATTTTGATTTGAATTACAAGATTAAAATATGCTTCAAAATGTTTTTACTGCACATAACATTTTATAACATTTATTGACCTGTTTTCTTCTTTTAATTCACAAATCACTTTAACATTTACGTACACGGTCTACCATTTCGTCCTTACCATCTATGTAAACATTTCCTGGTCGTTATAACTTCTTTAACTGTAAACTATAATGCTGATTTATACACCAAATTTTAACATTTATTTTTATAACTAACTTAAGAAGAATCATTATCAATCTCTAATGTCAAATATTTTAAAAAATATTACAGTCAAAAGTTATAAGACTAATATTCTCTCTTTGGCGGAATCCACTCCTTTCATTAATTTTTCTTGTTATAACTAATTAGTTATCTTGTACATATATAATAATCTATAAAACCATTTTTGTCAAGTACTTTTGCAAAATTTTTTTTAATATTATTTTAAAATATTGCACAAATTTACCAAAAGTTTTTTGTACAAATCTTCGGATCATATTTCAATGTATCACAAACGTCTGCAAAGTGTATTATATTATTAGTTTTTATATTACAGTTCAAGCAATTTAATCAGCAATTTTTCAAGAGATTCCATAAACCTTTTATCATCATCCTCTGTTCTCTTTTTAGGACCTTTAATATGTTCTTTTCTTCTCCTTGCCTCTTTAGCCATATGTCTATGTATAAGAAGCTCGTCAATATTTTCATTTGTATACCACCTGCCATTCTGATGAATAGGATATGCTCCTTTCCCCAGTGCCAAAGCGGCAACACCATAATCCTGACTTACAACAATATCGCCTTTAGAGCACTTGTTTACAAGAACAAGATCCACAGAATCACTCCCTGCATCTGCTACAATTATATCACTGTAATCAGAACTTAGCATGTGATTTGTGTCACATATCAGTGTGACGGAAATATTATATTTTTCTGCAATTTTTTCCGTCTGCCTTACAACAGGACATGCATCGGCATCTACATATATCCTCATTTTACACTTGACCTCACAGCTTCTTCTACAGACACATAATCGATCTTTTGTGCAATACTCTCACTGTAGTAAAGAGTACCAAAAGCCTTTTTTACAACACTGAGAGGCATAAATTTAACCAACCCCATAATCTTTGACACAGGTTTATCCGCAATATATTTCATTATCTGTGCCGTTGAAACATATTCACCGTCCATCGGCATATATATACCCTCTTTTTTATTTCTTATAATCTCACCGATAAAATAGGAAAGATTACCCATATAAATAAGACTTTTCTTATTTCCTGTATCGGGAATAAACGGAAGTATTTCAGCTATTTTCTTAAGCTTTCCAAAATTTCCCGGGCAGTCTTCTCCATATACCATAGGCGGTCTTATGACTGCTGTTTTAAAACTGTCACAGTTTAAAGACATAACATATTTTTCAGCCTTAAGCTTGCTTTTGCCATAAAGTGTCTTTGGTTCAAGAGGAGTATTTTTATTTATTTCTCCCTCTGTTACTCCGTATACAGCCATTGTACTCATAAATACAAACTGAGATACTCCCTCAGCTTTAGCCTTGTCTGCAAGTTTTTTTGTAAGCATGAAATTTACATTTTCATATTCATCTTTGTACTCCTCTTCCCTTTTGTGTACAATTGCCGCACAATGTACAACTGCATCGGCACCTTTAAAGCTTACATCTTCCCTTACGGAAACACATTGGGCATCATATCCCTGTGATATAAGATAATCCCGTGTATTTCTGCCTACATAGCTATTTTTTCCCGTCAGTATTATCCTCATGTCTTCCCTCCTGAACTCCCTCAGCTTTAAACACAGAAAAAACAGTTCTTATTATAATGTAAACATCGAATAAAAAGCTCATTCTTTCCACATATTCCCCGTCATATTTTGACTTTACAGGTATAGGGAGCTCATCTCTTCCGTTTACCTGTGCCCATCCGGTAAGCCCCGGCACAACATTATTTGCTCCGTATTTATCCCTTTCCGCAATAAGGTCAAACTGATTCCAAAGAGCAGGTCTTGGACCAACAATACTCATTTCACCCTTAATAATGTTAAAAAGCTGAGGCAGTTCATCAAGACTTGATTTCCTTAAAAATTTGCCTACAGCAGTTATGTAACTTTCGGGATTTTCCAAAAGATGTGTAGGCACATCCTTTGGTGTAGTTGTTTTCATTGTTCTGAATTTATATATATAAAATTCCTTTTTATCAAGACCTATCCTCTTCTGCTTAAAAAGTATATTACCCCCGTCCTCAATCTTTATAGCCACAGCTATTATAATTAAAAGCCAGCTTAATCCTATTATTGCAATAAGACTTAATATTAAATCCAGAAATCTCTTTATTCCCTTATACATACTACTCTCCCTTTGGATTAAAATTAGGAACAATCTTTTTTATAATATCCCTTACCTTTTCAGGTGCATCAAATGCAGCCTTATAAAGCTCTTCAAGATTTTTATTAAATTTATCATAGTCCATATCAACAGGAGCCGTAACAAATATCTTGTCACCAAAAACAAGCTTCACATTTTCCTTTTCCTCTGCCATTATAAGCTCCTCATAAAGTTTTTCTCCGGGTCTTAACCCTGTATACACAATTTTGATATCCTTATCTGGCACATATCCGGAAAGCTTTATAAGATTTCTTGCAAGGTCGTCAATTTTAACAGGCTTACCCATATCAAGAACATATATTCTTCCGCTGTCGTCAAGGCTTGCTGCCTGAAGCACAAGTCTTGATGCCTCCGGAATAGTCATAAAAAATCTTGTAATATTCTTATCTGTTACTGTAACAGGACCTCCGGCCTTTATCTGTTTCTGAAAAAGAGGTATAACACTTCCGTTGCTTCCAAGTACATTACCAAATCTTACAGCAACAAATTTAGTTTCACTGTGAGAAGCAAACTCCTGTATTATAAGCTCTGTTATCCTCTTTGTGGCACCCATAACATTTGTAGGATTTACTGCCTTGTCTGTAGACAGCAATACAAAGTGGTCAACACCATACTTGTCGGAACATTTCGCTACATTAAGAGTACCGAAAACATTGTTTTTCACAGCCTCGGCTGGCACATATTCCATAAGAGGCACATGCTTATGAGCCGCTGCATGAAATACAACATTCGGTTTGTATTCCTGAAATACTCTTTCTACGCAGTTCATATCCCTTATTGATCCTATTCTTACGATCATCTTTGCCTTGTCATTGTATTTATTTTTAAGCTCATTATAAAGCTCATAGGCATTATTTTCATATACATCAAAAATAATAAGGAGCTTAGGTTCAAACTTTATAATCTGTCTGCAAAGTTCAGAGCCTATAGATCCTCCCCCTCCCGTTACAAGGACAACTCTGTTCATAATATATTTTGAAATACTTAAAATATCAATGGAAACCTCATCTCTGAAAAGAAGGTCTGTAATATCCACATCCCTTAATCTCTGATAACCTCCGTCTGATATATCACTCATAGGCGGTATCATTTTAAGAGCACAGTCTGTCTGTGTACAGAACTCCATTATTCTGTTTATCTGAGCATTAGTTGCTGAAGGAATTGCAATTACAATTTCCTCAATTTCATATTCATCACAAAGTCTGGGAATATTTGCCGTATTATAAGTAACTCTCACTCCCATAAGGTTACTGTTATTTTTATTGTAATCATCGTCAACAACAAGAACTGCCATTCTGTTTTCATAGCCCTTTTCACCGTTGTTAATACTTCTTACAACATTATATCCGGAATATCCTGCACCGACAACAAGAACCCTTTTTCTACCGCTCTTTTTTTCAAAAAAGTGTTCAATATTTATAAAAAGCTTTTTAACAAATCTATATCCCGAACGAGAAAATATAAAAAATATTATACTGATTATCCATGCCACAATAAGCAATCTCTTTGGCAACTCAAAATTAACTATTTTAGATATAAAATAATAATAATATAAATACACTGCCCCGTATATTAAAGTATTTGCAACTATTATCTTATACATATCATCAATGGTCGCATACTTCCACAGATTAGAATAAAATTTAAAAAAGCCATATACTATAAGACAAAGGGGAGAGACAAATATCAGAGTATATTTGTACCAGCTCCAGACTTCATTTGGTATAAGAGTCCCGCTTCCACCGGGCAGTCCCGGAATTGTACCTCCGTACCACAGACATATGGCAATTATTATTGATATATTTACAAGCACCACGTCAAGAAGAGCATATAGAAACATTTTATTTCTCTGCTCCCTTGCCATAGCAGACAACTTAACCATTGTCTGTCTTCCCCCTTTACTTATTTTTGATTATTTTTTCTGCA
>CAZGIC010000006.1:5823-49222 GCA_964526435.1 uncultured Lachnospiraceae bacterium
AACTTAACCATTGTCTGTCTTCCCCCTTTACTTATTTTTGATTATTTTTTCTGCATCGGTATAAGCAAAACACACAGACATTGCAAATGTTATATTCAATCAAACAGGGACAGTTCCTTCACTTATAAAACCGTGCGAACTGTCCCCGGTTTATTGGTGCTGTAATTTTTGGCGTTGTCATTACCATAGGGACCCATAACCGGCTCCCTTTTAAGGGAGCTGTCAGCCACAGGCTGACTGAGGGTTTTATAAACCACGCTAGTTGACGAAGAACTGGTTTATTTTGATATACCAAAGCAAGCTTAATATAATAAATTGTTTATTAATTTACAGCAACGCTGAATTTTGTTTAAAACTTAATTACTTTAAAATAAATTTCTTTACTCTCTCATGATTTATAACATTAGCTCCAAATCCCGTTCCCAGAAGAGTCCAGAACACAGGTGCAACGGTCACAACACTGTCTGTTGCCATTCCTGCCACAAGATAGGCAACAACACCTGCCATTATACTTATTCTTATTGTATTAAGCCCCTGTTCCTTATCACTGAATACCCTCTTTATAGTCTGCACAATATAAAGCACAAATAAACACAGCATAACAAGGAGAGAGATGACACCTGTATTAATACCTGTTTGTATAAACATATTATGAGGCTTATCAATAATAACATAAGGGTTACCAAGAAAATTAAGTTTACCCTTTATATCATCCTGAGGGAATTCAAACACAAATGTATCAACACCTGAACCAATAAATATATTATTAAGCAAGAGAGGCAGACTTCTTGACCATATATAACCTCTGTTTGAACCAAGTCTTTCAATACCTTCAAATCCCCAGCTTGCAGGCGGATTATTCAAATCAACAGCATTACCAAACTTATCAAGAGCAGTAAGTTTACCGTCTACTTCTCCAAAAAGGAAATATGTCTGTGTTCCTCCGCTGTCTGTACCTATAATATTCACAACAAAGAGATCATTTGTTTCGATTTCATAAAGACTCATTTCCCATGTAAGCCCTGACTCATCATAGGTATATACAGTACCGCCCCCGTCCATAGGTTCTTCACTTACAGGATCCAGCACAATACCATCATGCATAAACTGTGTAGCTTCTGCTGCATAGTCAATAGCAAATTCACCATCTTTGGTAATTATTTTTCCAACCATACCATCAACTTCAATATCTTCATAAAAGCTGGCTGACTCACCTAATGATTCACCATTTTTAAGTGCATCAATTATAATATAAAACTTCTGAATAATAACTGCATTTGAATTAAGCAGCACTATTAAAGCAATTATTCCTGCTACAGCACCGCCTATGGTAATTCCGATTGCAGCCTTATTTTTAACTGCAAATACATAATAACATATTAAAACCACAGCTGCAAATCCAATACCTGCAACAAGACCCAAAAGACCACCAACTGAATCTGACCCTACAGCACATATACCAAGAACCACTGCAAGAACTGCAAAAAGCCACTTAACCTTATTCCTGAGCGGCATCAGCACAGCCATAACGCAAACAACTGAAAACATCATACAAAAATACAAACCTGCACAGTTAGGGTTGTAAAGAGTAGCAAATACAGAATCAAATCTTATTGTCATAGGCGTTCCTGAGTATGAATCACCCATAACAAGCTTACTAAACCATTCCGTTGAAAATATGTTATATCCGAAAAATTGGAAAATTCCCACAAGACCTACAAAAAATCCCGATAAAAAAAATCCCCATATTATAAAATCAAGTCTTTTTCTGTCAGATGCAAAAGCCATAGCCACTACCATAAATATCATATAGCACAGCCATACAAAAAAGCCTTCATATCTTTCCGAAATACCAAAAAAAGAAGTATAATGATAATCCGAAAATACTGACGATACAAGAGCAAAAAGAATATATACTCCTGCAAGTATAACAGGTTTTGACTTAAAATCTATTGTAAAACCATCTTCACCTAAAATCTGAAATACCATGAAAAGTGTTATTATAACTCCCATAGTCAATATAAGTACAGATTTACTGTATGAAAATATATCGTTTACAGTATCACTTGAACGTATAATATTATACTCCTCAGCACTTACACTTACACTGTTAAGTTTACATATAAGGGGTATTATTGCAATTACAATAAAAAGAAAAATACCTATAAGTTTATCCGATGTTGTTAACCCATTTTGCCCTTTTTTATTCATAGCAACCACCTTTACATAATAATCTATTGTGATTATACCACAACAGTCAGTTTTTTACAAGTTTTTTGCATTAAAATCGCCATTTAAACTGCAAAAACCAAAAGTTTTTCATTAAAAACATGACTTTACATTGAAATTTTCGTATAAGCAACACAAAAAATATTTTCATCAGTTGACTTCCGAAAACAAATTAAAATACATAAATACTATAATACTTCTGTTACGCCAATAGTCAGCTCATTCCTCCGTCAATACTTACAATCTGTCCCGTAATGTAAGCACTGTCATTTCCCGCAAGATAAAGAGCCAGTTTTGCCACTTCTTCTGCAGTGCCGAATCTTCCGAGAGGTATTTCTTCTTTCAGCGACATTCTTTCTGCAGGTGAAAGGAAAGAATTCATCTTAGTATCAATAACACCGCAGGATATTGCATTAACTCTTATATTACTTGGTGCAAGTTCTTTTGCCATAGCTTTTGTAAAAGAATTCACAGCTCCCTTTGTAGCTGAATAAACAGCCTCACATGAAGCCCCAAGTTCACCCCACATTGAAGATATATTTATTATATTTCCCCTATGTATCCTTATCATATTCTGAATTACCGCATGAGTACAGTTAAGCACTGAGTTAAAATTAGTATCTATCACCCTTTTCCACTCTTCAGGACGCATTTCATTAAAAAGTCCTACATAAGATACGCCTGCATTATTTACAAGCACATCTATACATCCAAACTTGCTTTCTATTTGATTTACAGCATTTCTTGCAGTTCTGTATTCCGCAAGATCTCCCATTAAGGCAAGAACATTTGGATTATAAATCTTAAGTTCTCTTTCGGTTTCTTCAAGCTCCTTTTTAGAGGATTTGCACATAATAGCTACATTATATCCATCAACAGCAAAAAGTGCAGCTATAGCTTTACCTATTCCCCTTGATGAACCTGTAACAAAAACTGTTTTATTACCTATCATAAAATTCCCCCTTTATTAAAATTTTATTACCATAAAATTATACCATTGCAAAATAAATCCTATAGTGATATGATAGCTTATGACAAAAAAAAAAGCAAGGGGAAAATTAAATATGAGAAAAATGTTTAAAGACAAAGTATTTTTAAGAAACATAACATCACTGGCACTGCCAATAATGCTTAATGAACTTGTAAATTCACTTATTAACATTATGGATACCTTTATGACAGGTAAACTCGGGGCGGAAAGTGTAACAGCAGTAGGCTTAAGCAATCAGATATTTTTTCTTTTTAATTTATGCTGTTTCGGCATATCAAGCGGAGCAACGATATTTATGGCTCAATACTGGGGGAATAATGATATCAAGGGAGTAAGGCGTGTCTTAGGTATGGCTATGATATTTGTGCAAAGCTGTGCCCTTATATTCTTTATTGGTGCAAAACTTTTCCCCAGAGAACTTTTAAGCATTTACTCACAGGACATAAATGTTATAAACTTAGGAGAAGATTATCTCACACTTATAGCTTACACTTATTTTTTAATGGCTTTTGTAAATGTGATAAATGTTTCACTAAAGGCAATAGGCAAAGCAGCTCAGCCCATGTTTACAACATTTATTGCTCTTATTACAAACATAATTATGAACTATATTTTTATATTTGAAATGGGACTTGGGGTTAAAGGTGCTGCTATGGGTACAATATGTGCAAGGAGTCTTGAACTTATAGTTCAGCTTGCACTTGTATTCGGCAGAAAGCTTCCTGTAATTGGCAATATAAAAGATTATGTATCTATTAATAAATCCTTTATAAAAAAATATATTATAATTGCCCTTCCCGTATTCTTAAATGAATTTTTCTGGGCACTTGGAACAACAAGCTATAACATAGCTTACAAATACAGCGGCACAGTTGCCCAGGCAGCAGTTCAGGTTTCAAGCTCCGTTCAGAATTTATTTGCAGTTGCAGGTATGGGAGTAGGTGCGGCCTGCGGAATTATTCTAAGCAATGCCCTTGGTGCCAACGACAGAGAAAAAGCCATAGACTATGCAAAAAAAGGACAAAGTCTTACAATTCTCTTTTCAGTTGCATCAGGCATATTGCTTGCAGTATTTGCACCTTTAATAGTAAGCTTCTTTGATATTAATGAAGACGGAAAAAGATATGCTCTTTATATGGTATATATCGTAGCTGTAGGCATAGTATTTAAAAATATCAACTACACAAATATTGTAGGTATTTTAAGAAGCGGCGGCGATACTCTTGCAGGTCTTATTCTGGATATGGGCGGAGTATGGCTCATAGGTGTTCCTATGGCATTTTTAGGCTCAATGGTTCTGGGCTTGCCAATATATATTACATTTACAATGGTTTACATTGAAGAGTTAATTAAAATGATTTTCAGTGAAGCAAGAGTTCTTAAATTGAAATGGGCTAATACAATAATATAAAGGAGAGTGTTTTATGAACAATGATACCAAAAAGGGAGTATTCTATGGAATACTCATAACAATTGCAGCTATACTTGTTATAAATACTGCCCAGATAGGCTACAGAGTTCTGATAAAAAAGGAAATCAATTACGAAGCAAAGGAAAAGACAATATACAATCTTATGAAAAATAACTATGTTGATGAACTTGACAATGAAGATATTTACGAAGGTCTTTTCACAGGTATGGTTGCTCTTGCGACTGACAAATACTCACGCTACATATCAGCAGAGGATTTTGAATCATATCAGATAAGCACAAGCGGCAATTATGCAGGTATAGGAACAAAGACATCAATTGACCCCGATGATTATTCAATTTACATTGTAGCTAACTATGAAAACTCTCCGGCTGAAAAAGCCGGTCTTAAATCAGGTGACAAAATAATCAAGGTCGATGGAACTGTTGTAAACTATGAAAACTATGATGACGCAATAGATATGATAAGAGGTCCCGAAGGTACATCAATAGTTCTGACCATAAAAAGAGGTGATGAAACTTTTGACGTTACCGTTACAAGAGAGAATGTTGACGTTCCCACTGTAGGAGGAACTGTCCTTGACAACAATATAGGCTATATTAAAATCGAAGGTTTTGAATCTGTAACATATGACCAGTATAAAGAAGTCTATGATAACCTGAGAAATCAGGGTATAACAAGTCTTATTATTGACCTTAGAAATAATCCGGGCGGACTTCTTAATATTGTAACAAAAATTGCAGATGACATTATCCCCGAAGGAACAATAACATACACCGAGGATAAAAACGGAAACCGTGAATACATTAATTCATCTGAAGGTGAACTTGATATTCCTCTGGTTGTCCTTGTTAACGAAAACAGTGCTTCAGCCTCTGAACTTCTTACAGCCGCAGTAAAGGATACAGGCAAAGGAACTATAATAGGCAAAAACACATATGGCAAGGGTGTAGTACAGACAACATTCCCTCTTAATGACGGAAGTGCTGTAAAACTTACCACATCAAAATACTATACACCTAACGGTGTCTGCATAGACGGTGTGGGAATAGCCCCTGATATTGAAGTTGATAATCCTGAAAACTATGAATACACAACCCTTTCAAGCAGTAAGGTTGAATGTGACCTTACCAATGATACACAGCTTATAACAGCAGTTGAATATCTGACAAATAATAAATAATATAAAAAAATGCACCTCCAAAGTTAGATAAAAAACTAACGTTTGCAGGTGCATTTTCTGATTGATTAATAAACTGGGAAATATCCGATTTTCAGTTTGGCTTTGGAAACTTTTATTTTTTTATTATAATAAAAACATTGCAAGTGCCCCGATCAGCATTATAATACAGCTGATTCCTCTCACCTTTCCTTTATTACCAACACCATAATTTTCCTTATTAAAAACTTTATTAATAATATCGGGTTTAAAATAACATAAACAACACAGTATCAAAACTATACCGTAAACCACAAAATATATTTTCAGTCTGCTGTAAAGCACAGAAACGGCTAAATATACAGTAAGTGCCGAACTCAGCAAATTCATTATATCTTCATCGCTGTTATCTTCACTAAACCCATCCTCCACAGACACTGAACTGCCTCCATAGCCTGAACCTATCATACTATTTTCAAAGTCACTCCTGTACTCAACAGATGAAACAGACACTCCTGTGACTACATGGTATTCCCCATCATATTTAAGAACAACAAAATCATATGTATTTCCTTTCTTTTTTGTAAAATACATATATTCATTATTATCAAACTGTATATTGTCCTCATTGATCAAAACAGTATTTCCTATGTAATCATTTGAAGGCTCAATTACCATCAATTCAGTTTCATTTCCATTTAACACCGAATTAATTTCAAATGTATATCTGTAATCAGCATTTTGGTGATTTGATAAAAACAATATAAATATAAACGTTATCAGCATAAGCATTATCAAAATTACAGCAATGTTTAATATTTTATTTTTCACAACACACCCCCTTATTCTTATTTAAGCATCATATTTTTATAATTACATTAACAACTTGAATTAAGAATTTAATTAAATTTATTTTAATAAATTATTTAATTGACATTTTAATTTTTAAGTTAATTATTTTGCACGAGAAATTTATAAAAGCATAATTTTATTTTTCATTTTACATATTTCATAATAATATAACAATTACATTATTTTAATATATTGTTTTATTTAAAAACATCATATCATAATTATTTTCATTTGTCAATATATACTTCATAAATAATTAATATTTTTTTAATGAATTTGTAAGGATAATTTATGTTTATATTAAAAATAAATTATAATTATTAATATAGATAAAAATTTAACATTGTTGTCATTCCAATATCTCGCCAAAATTGAACACTAATAGATGCTTAATTTAAATCATCACATATTACACTACTATTAAACAAAAATAAAAGTCAGTGCCTAAAGACACTGACCTATATATGTAATCCATATTTTAAAAATAATACTATTTCACCGTTTATTGCACATCAACTAAAAAATAAATGTTCAATTAAAATTTTCAAACCAATTATAATAAGCACAGCTCCGCCCACTCTTGCCGCATAAGTCTGGAACACACCGCTTATCTTCTTTCCAAGCATAACTCCTATACAAGACAAAATAAATGCAACTATACCTATCACACTGCATGAAAACCATATATTACCGCTGTCAACAAGAGCAAAAGTAACTCCCACTGCAAGTGCATCTATACTTGTTGCAATAGCAAGCATAGTAAGATTTTTAAAAGACATTATATTTGCCTGAATATCATCATCTTCATCAGAAAAACTTTCCCTTATCATATTGCCGCCTATAAGTGCAAGAAGAATAAAAGCAATCCAATGATCAAAACTCTGTATATATGTGCTGAATCTGCTTGCAAGGAAATAACCTATTAAAGGCATAAAAAACTGAAAAACACCGAAAAACAAACCAAATACAAGTGCATGCCTTATCCTTATCTTTGGAAGCATTAAACCGTTTGAAACAGATACAGCAAAGGCATCCATCGCAAGACTTACAGCAATAATAAGTAACTCTAAAAAACTCATTTTTTCTTTCCTCCTATCAAGAAATTAAATAGTACCATATTATATAATAAATGTCAATATATTTAATTTAGGTTCATAACACAAATTATAAATTCAAAAAAACAATATCAAACAGGCAAAAATTTATTCATTTACAACAACCTTATCCACCTGTATGACAACATAATAGCTGTCGTCAATAGCCTTTATTTTTTTGCTTATTTCTTTAATTACATCACTATCCTTCATTTCAAAATCAAAAGGAATTTCAATATCAAATATAATATTGGTTCTCATGGGCCCCTTTGTTATTCTGAAATCATGAAAATTAAGTCTGGGACTTATCTCTTTTATTATTTCTTTAACTATTTTCTTTAGTTCATTTACTGTTTCATTTTCTGTTTCCACAGGATCCATATGGATACTTACATCACACTTATACTTTTTCTTTATCTTTTCTTCTGTACTGTCAATTATGTCATGAGCCTCCATAACATTCATTTCTGCCGGAATTTCAGCATGGAGAGAAACCACAACCCTTCCCGGTCCGTAATCGTGTATGTGCATATCATGTATTCCTTTTATTTTGTTGTCCTCAAGAACAGCCTCTTCAAGAGCCTTTACAAATTCAGGATCAGGTGCCTGACCCAGCAAAGGCTTTAAAGTATCGTTAGCAGCCTCAAGTCCCGCCTTAAATACAAAAAGAGCAACAAGTACACCTGCATACCCGTCTATATTTATTTTAAAAATATATCCTGCAATAAGACTTATAAGAACAGCACCTGTTGCAACACAGTCACTTAAACTGTCTGCTGCCGTTGCAAGCATTGCTGAAGCATTTAATTTATTTCCTAATTTTTTGTTAAACATTGCCATCCAAAGCTTTACACCTATTGATAATAACAAAATAATAACAGAAAATATGGAAAACTCCACTTCATCTGCACTGAATATTTTATTAAGTGAACTCTTTAAGAGTTCAACAGCCGTCATTACAATAAGAAGTGCTATAAGAAGTCCCGATAAATATTCATATCTTCCATGTCCATAAGGATGCTCGTTATCTGCAGGTTTATCGGCAAGCTTAAAGCCTATAATTGTTATTATTGATGATGCGGCATCTGATAAATTGTTAAATGCATCAGCTATAACTGAAATTGATGATGACACAATTCCCGTTATAACTTTAAATATAAAAAGCAAAATATTGCATACAATACCCACTCCGCCGCTTAATGTACCGTAATTTTTTCTTACGTCAGGATTTCGTATATCCTCGCTGTTTTTAACAAACAGTTTGATTAACAAGCACGTCATTACAATTCCTCGCTTTTATTTATATATAATGATGTCGGTTCAAAAACATCTGACTCCATGGTATAAGTGAGATTTTTATACATTTAATACTCACTGAATTCTGAAAATGCAGTAACTCCAATTTTTCTCATATTTTCTGTTTACCATGCCCTATAATATTTTAGCTGCTGACCTTAACAATTATACCAAATAACTACTTAGTTAGGAAAGAGTAACATTATTAAAATTATATCTTAAAAAATAGCTAAAATACTGTTGAAAAAACAATGTATTTATGTTAATATTTTATTATAAACTTAAACAGAATTTTCGGGAGGTAAATTATGGATATTTTAGATAAGTATATTGATCAGTTATTGGAAAAAAGCACGCCACAGGCGCCAATATGGAATATAGAAAAAATAAAGAGCGGTAAGCCTTCAACATGGAATTACATTGACGGCTGTATGATAAAGGCTATCCTTGACCTTTACGCTATCAAAGGCGATGAAAAATTTCTTAAGTTTGCAGATGACTTTATTGACTACTTTGTTCAGGATGACGGAAGCATTAAATCCTATAATCCCGAAGAATACAATATCGACAATGTAAACGCAGGCAAAACTCTCTTTGAACTCTACAAACTTACAGGTAAGGAAAAATATAAAAAAGCTATTGAAACAATTTACTCACAGGTAAAAAATCAGCCAAGAACAGAAGAAGGCAATTTCTGGCATAAGAAAATATATCCAAATCAGGTATGGCTTGACGGTATGTATATGGGACAGCCATTCTATATGCAGTATGAGGTTGAATACAATGACTGCAAGAACTGCAGGGACAGCTATAACCAGTTTTTAAATGTATACGACAAGCTGAGGGACCCCAAGACAGGACTTTATTATCACGGCTATGACTATTCAAGAGAAGCTTTCTGGTGTGATAAGGTTACAGGACTTTCAAGAAACTTCTGGTTAAGAGCTCTCGGCTGGTATGCAATGGCTCTTATTGACACCATTTCAGTTATGCCCGATAATATGACTGAAGAAAAAACAAAGCTTTCTTCTATTTATAAAGAACTTATTGATTCAATGCTTAAATACCAGAGTGAAAATGGTATGTGGTACCAGGTTGTAAATCTCGGCGGTATTCCTTCAAATTATCTTGAAACAAGCGGCAGCTCTATTTTCGCCTATGCTATTATGAAGAGCGTAAGAATGGGTATACTTGATGAAAGTTATTTCAAATACGGCGAAAAAGCCTTTAACGGTGTATGCGAAAAATATCTTTCAGAAAAAGACGGAGAACTTCAGCTTGACGGTATCTGCCTTGTTGCAGGCTTAGGACCGGAAAATAACACAAGAAGAGATGGTACATACGGCTACTATATGTCAGAACCTGTAGTATCAAATGATGCAAAAGGTGTAGGACCTCTTGTACTTGCATATATTGAAATCTTATATAAGGAAAAGAATAAATAATAAAACTTGTATTCTGCATATTTTAAACATGGATTGAAAAATCCATAAATATACAATATTTATTTAAACAAGGTTATTTACAGGGCGGGCATTGCTCGCCCGTTATCAATTTCTTAACCTTACTATAACAAGGAGAAACATATGAAAACTCGTTCAATAAACGCCCTTAAATGGATATATAAGTACACAGGCAGACAGCTTTGGTGGGTTGTCTTTTTGTCATTCCTTACAGGTGCAATATCTCTTGGCTTCATATGGCTTGCCCTTGTTTCAAGTGAAATACTTGACATTGCAACAGGTGCAATTGACGGCAGTTTATGGTTTGCCATTTTCAGGATTATACTCATTATAATATTACAGGGAGCATTAAATATTCTCTACTGCAACATTTTGATACGTGCTATGGGTAAAATCGATATAAAGATGAAGCAAGGGCTGTTCAATTGTCTTTTAAACAAAAAATGGACTAAAATAAACGAATATCACTCAGGAGAGCTTTTAAACCGCTTTACATCTGACGTAGATATTATAATAGAAGGTGTTGTTTCAATCGTACCAAGTGCCATTGCGCTTGGCACAAGGCTTATAGCAGGTCTTGCCGTACTTTTTTCAATAGAGCCTAAGCTTACCTTCATAGTTATAGTATTTGGCATTTTCATAAGCATTGCCGCCAAAATATACAGCAAGCATTTTAAATATCTTCATAAAGCACTTCAAAGTGCCAACGGTGTAGTCCGTTCATTTATACAGGAATGTATTGAAAATATTGTTGTAATAAAATCCTATGCTAACAACAACATAGTTTCTTCACGTTTAAAGGACAAACAGCTTAAAGCACTTAAGCTTATGTATAAAAAGCAGACTATAAGCAATATAGCAGATACGGGAGTTTATATTCTCTTTACAGGTGGCTATTATGCAGCTCTTGTCTGGGGAGCTTTCAGAATAAGTGCAGGTTCCATAACATTTGGTATGCTTACGGCATTTTTGCAGATAATAGAACAGATAAAGGCACCTATGAGAAATATAAGCGGACTTGTACCTGCCTTTTACTCAATGATAGCTTCTGCTGAAAGGCTCATTGAACTCGAAAATATTGATGATGAAACTTTTACGGAAGGTCAGTCTGATGCTAATGAACTTTATAAGGATATGATATCTGTTAATTTTGATAATGTAACATTCTCATATAAAGATGATGATACGGTTCTTGAGAATGCCTCCGCTGTTATTAATAAGGGCGAAATTGTGGCAATTGCCGGTCCTTCAGGAATAGGAAAATCAACAATGATGAAACTTATACTTGCCCTTATAGAACCGCAATCAGGAAGTGTTTATATCAGACTTAACGGCAAAAATATCCCTATTGATGCTTCCCTCAGAAAACTTTTTGCCTATGTCCCTCAGGGCAATATGATTCTTTCAGGAACAATAAGAGAAAATATAGCTTTCTGCAAACCAAATGCTTCAGAGGATGAAATAACAGAAGCTGCAAAACTTGCCATGATATATGATTTTATTACAACTCTTCCCGAAGGCTTTGATACTGTTATCGGAGAAAGAGGACTTGGCTTAAGTGAAGGGCAAATCCAGAGAATTGCTCTTGCCAGAGCATTTTTAAGTGATGCCCCCATACTTCTTTTAGACGAAGCAACATCTGCCCTTGATGAGGAAAATGAAAAGGGACTTATCAAAAATATAAAGTCCCTTAAAATAAAAACATGTATAATCATTTCACACAGACACAAAACCCTTGAAATGTGTGACAGAATAATTGAATTGAAAAACAAGAATTTCATATAAATTCTTACACAGGCTGTTGAATTAATTTTTTTCATCAGCCTTTTTCTTTTCTGTCTTATTTAAAACAAATCAAGCTGTTTAGGGAAATTATTTGCCATCTTATCTGCGTCATTTATAAAATGTCCCGTACCGGGTATCTTATCAGAGCGGTAATATTCAATATCATCTGAAACAAATTCTTCTTTATTCATAATTCTTGTAAGTCTGCTGTTTTTCTTGAGTGTATACACATTTATACCACCGGTTGTCTTTGTCTGTTTTTCAGGTATAAGTGCAGTATTCAATAACATAGCCTTATCACTGTCCCTTACAAGTACAATATCTGTATCATTTTCAATATACATCATATTTATAATAGGAAATTTTGAACTGTAAGCATTTATAAGTTTTTTCCTCATTGTCTTTGTTTCATAAGCAGACATATTTACCTTTGCAATCTTGCCATTTTCAAAAGCAAAAATCATATATCCTTTATATTCATTACTTGCAGTCACATATATAATTTTTTCATCGGCATCCATTGCAAGAACATTGTTTAAATATTCTCCAATATTGCTTGTTTTGCATTCAGGTATATCATGGCACTTTATTTTGTAAACATTCTGCTTGTCAGAAAACATAAGAAGTTCAGTCTTATTGCTTGTTTCAAATGTCTGAATAATTTCATCATTTTCCTTTAACTTATGTTCTGCCGAAACTCTCATTGAAGCCTGAAGAGAAACCTGGGTTATCTTCTTTAAATAATTTTCCTTTGTAAGGAAAAGAGTTACAGGATAATCTTCAATAAAATCATCTTCCTGTATCTGCTCTATTTCGTCCTCGTAAATGATGTCAGTTTTTCTGTCCTTACCGTATTTTTTTGCAACTCTTCTTAAATCTGCTATTATTATTTTAAGGACTCTGCTTTCATGATGCAATATATCATCAAGATCTGCCATATCCTTTTTCAAATCTTCAATAGCCCTTGTCTGCTTTAAAATATATTCCTTATTAAGATTTCTCAACTTTATTTCAGCCACAAATTCAGCCTGAACCTGATCTATATCAAATCCGGCCATAAGGTTTGGAATTACCTTGCTGTCCTCTTCCGTTTCTCTTATTATCTTAATAGCCTTGTCAATGTCCAGAAGGATTTTTTCAAGACCTTCAAGCAAATGAAGTCTTTCGCCCTTCTTTTCAAGGTCATAGGCAGTCTGACGCTTTATGCAGGACATTCTGAAATCGATCCATTCATTCAGAATATCCTTTATACCCATAGTCCTTGGAGATCCGTTTACAAGTATATTAAAGTTACAGCTAAAACTGTCAGTAAGAGGTGTAAGCTGATAAAGTTTAGTCATAAGCTTTAATGGATCAGCACTTCTTTTAATATCAATTGCAATTTTAAGACCATTTAAATCAGTTTCATTTCTTACATCATTTATTTCCTTTATTTTGTTTTGCTTAACAAGGTCAATAATTTTATCTATAATAGCTTCAATATTAGTTGAATAAGGAATTTCATATATTTCAATTATACCGTTTTTCTTATCATATTTGTATTTTGCTCTTACTTTAAAACTGCCCTTGCCTGTATTATAAATTTTGTCTATTTCCTCAGCATTGTATATTAACTCTCCACCTGTTGTAAAGTCAGGGGCCTTAAGATATTCCTTCAGGTCCACATCGGAATTCTTAATATACTGTATAGTTGCTTCACAAACTTCCATTAAATTAAAACTGCATATAGTACTTGCCATACCTACCGCAATTCCCTTGTTTGGTGTAACCAATACATTTGGAAACGTTGTTGGAAAAAGCACAGGTTCTTTCAACGTGCCATCGTAGTTGTCTACAAAATCAACTGTATTTTTATCAATATCCTTAAATATTTCATTACATATGCTGTCAAGTTTAACTTCTGTATATCTTGACGCAGCATAAGCCATAGCAGATGAATAAACTTTACCGAAATTTCCCTTACTGTCAATAAAAGGATGAAGAAGAGCATCATTTCCCCTTGTCAATCTAACCATTGTTTCATATATGGTAGCATCACCATGAGGATTAAGTTTCATAGTCTGTCCCACAACATTTGTAGACTTTGTTCTTGCACCGTTTAAAAGCCCCATTTTATACATAGTATAAAGGAGCTTTCTGTGGGCAGGCTTAAATCCGTCAATTTCAGGAATAGCTCTTGAAACAATAACACTCATTGCATAGGGCATATAATTAAGTTCAAGGGTATCAGTAATCTGCTGTTCTATATATTTGTTTGCCATACTCATACCCCTCCTTAACTTAATTCCGTCAAATCAATATATTTATAGCCTTCTGTTTCTATATGATTTTTTCTTCCTGTCAGATTGTCACCTAAAAGCATGTCAAAAATTTCGGAAGTTTTCTTCCCGTCCTCAGGCATAACCATAATAAGCCTTCTGGTTTCGGGATTCATTGTAGTCTGCCACATCATTTCAGGTTCATTTTCACCAAGTCCCTTAGACCTCTGAATGTGATAATCACCTTTAATCTTAGCTGTTATATCAGCTTTTTCCTTTTCAGTATAGGCAAAATATGTTTTTTCATTTTTGCCCTTTCCTGCCGTTATTTCATAGAGGGGAGATTCAGCAATAAACACCTTATGTTTTTCAATAAGAGTAGGCACAAGCCTATATATCATTGTCAGCACAAGAGTCCTTATCTGAAATCCGTCAACATCGGCATCTGTACATATTATAATTTTATCCCATCTCAGGTTATTTATATCAAAGCTGTTTAAATCCTTGCTTGTATTGTGTTTTGCCTTTATTTCAACACCGCAGCCAATAACCTTTAAAAGATCCGTTATAATATCAGATTTGAATATTCTGTCATAATTTGCCTTAAGACAGTTCAATATTTTGCCTCTTATAGGCATAATTCCCTGAAATTCTGCATCTCTTCCAAGCATTACGGAACCAAGAGCAGAGTCACCCTCTACTATATAAAGTTCTCTCTTTGTAACATCCTTTGAACGGCAGTTTACAAACTTTTCAACTCTGTTGTTCATATCAATTGAGCCTGTAAGCTTTTTCTTGATATTAACTCTTGTCTTTTCGGCAGTTTCACGGCTTCTTTTATTTACAAGTATCTGCTTTGCGATTTTATCTGCATCAGCCTTATTTTCAATAAAATAAATACCAAGCTGTTCTTTAAGATAATCTGTTAAATATTCCTGTATAAATTTATTAGTAATAGACTTTTTAGTCTGATTTTCATAACTTGTTATTGTAGAAAAGCTGTTTATAATAAGTATAAGGCTGTCCTCAACATCGGAGAAAACAATTTTTTTCTCATTCTTGTTATATAAATTATTATTTTTTAAATAATTGTCAATAGCAGACACAAAGGCAGACCTTACGGCCTTATCAGGTGCTCCTCCATGCTCAAGATAACTTGAATTGTGATAATACTCAAGTGCATTTATTTCATTGTTAAAGCAGAAAGCAAGCTCAAATTTAAGTCTGTACTCATCTTTATCGGCTCTGTCCCTTCCCTTTGCCTCGCTTGTATAATACTGTACTTCTGTAAAATTTTTATCTTCTGAAAGCTCACTTATATAATCTCTTATACCGTTTTCATAACAATATGTGTACTTTTCGCCTGTATTCTCATCTGTAAGTTCAAATGTAAGTCCGGCATTTACAATACACTGTCTTTTTAAAACATCCTGAAAATATTCAACAGGTATATTAATTTCTGTAAAAACTTCTCTGTCAGGCTTCCAGTGAATTGTACTTCCTGTAGTTTTAACATTAGTTTTTGTTTTTTTAAGTCCGCCTACATTTTCACCTTTTTCAAATTTAAGTTCGTACTTATATCCATCTCTGAAAATAGTCACATCCATAAATTCAGAGCTGTACTGTGTTGCACAAAGACCCAGTCCGTTTAGTCCAAGACTGAATTCATAATTGTCCCCGCCGTTATTGTTATATTTACCTCCGGCATACATTTCACAAAAAAGCAGTTCCCAGTTGTATTTTTCCTCGTTTGCATTATAGTCAACAGGAATACCTCTTCCGTGATCACACACAGTAATATCATTATCCTTACCAAGTACTATTTCTATTTTATTTCCAAAGCCCTCTCTCGCTTCATCAATAGAATTTGAAAGTATTTCAAATACAGAATGTTCACAGCCTTCCAGTCCGTCAGAGCCAAATATTACACTTGGGCGCAGTCTGACTCTGTCAGCACCTTTGAGAGAACTAATGCTTTCATTTGTATATTCATTTTTTTCTGTACCCTTTTTCATAAGACTCTGTCCTTTCTATATCTTTATAATATTAACCTATCAAACAAATATTTGTCAAGTAAAATTTTACAATTGCTCAAAATCCCTTACGAAAATGTAAATTTCATAAAATTTTCAATAAAATAAAAGGAGTTGAAGAATTTTTGTTGAATATATATACTATGAAAGTAAATACATTACTTCACATAACCGGCATTAAAAAATGATGTTTTTCATACACACATTATAGTGCTTGATTGTGATATTAATATGAAGAATACAATCTTCAATTTATTTTAAGGAGGAGATAACAATGGTACAGATTTTAGCAGGTGAAAAAGGCGAGGGAAAGACAAAAAAGCTGTTGGAGATGGCTAACAAGGCAGCAAAAGAAAGTAACGGCTGTGTTGTATTTATCGATGATGACAGCAGACACATTTATGATTTGGATCATTCAGTTAGATTTGTAGAGATTGCTGAATTTCCTTTAGTTAATTACAGAGAACTGATTGGTTTTATTTACGGTATTCTTTCACAAAACAGTGATATTGAATCAATTTTTATTGATGGCATATTTAAAATAGTTGAAAAACTTAACAGCGAAGATATTATTAAATTAGTTGCAAAGCTTAAGTCTATGGGTGACAAATACAACATTGATTTTATTATTACAGCTAATACACTTCCGACAGAACTTCCAAAAGAAATTGCTGACGTTTTAATTTAATTAAATACATAAAAAAACAGCCCCTCTTTAACTCAGAGGTGCTGTTTTTTTACATAAAATATCTGCTAAAATCCACGTCAGATATTTTAAACCATTCAAATTTTATTACATATTAATTTTCATTAATATACTTCTGAAGAGCAATTACATCCAGAATATCATACTTCCCATCAGAATTAATATCCGCTTTATCAATATCTATATACGACACTTCTATACCTGATATATATTTGAGCAGCAAAGCAACATCCACAGCATTTACAATACCATCACCGTTAATATCATTTTCTTTTGGCGTGTTTGCAAATATTTCTTTTCCTTTGGCATACAGTACATATCCATCTATATTAAGAGCAGTCCTTGCTCCCTTTGCAAATTCTTCACTTGACGCATTTGCTATCTTTGTCATATCATCTAAATCTACAGCTGAAACTATCTTAATATTTTTTCCCGAAATATCGGCTGTAATATTAAATGTTTTACCTGCCGTAAGATTTATTGTATCATCAAAGCTTTCAATATCACCTATATTAAAAGTACCGTTGCCAAAGTATATACTCTGCCCATTTGAAGCCATATTGCCTGAATATGTTCCTCCCTCAAGACTTACTGTGGCTGAACCGTTAATATATACAAGTGCACCATTATTGGCATAGTTGTCAGTAAATTCACCCTTAAGCACACCTGTTCCATTTGAAAACCATATAGCACCGCCTGCAGTATTTGTAGCATTGTTGCTGAAAGTACCTCCTTCAACAGTAACCTTTGAACTATGGTCTGCACAAATTGCTCCCCCGGAATTACTTGCAAAATTTCCAATAACACTGCCCTGCTCCATATAAAATTCTCCTGTATTAAGAATAAGTACAGCTCCGCCATAACTGTCACAGCTGTTATTTCTTATAATACCGCCGTTAAGCTTTAATACACCTCCTGTATTAACTACAACAGCACCTCCTGCATTTGCATATGGCGAATTGTTATGGTTGTTTTCAAATACAGCCCCCTGTTCCATATTTAACACGCCACTGCTTACAGAAGCTATTGGTCTTGATGCAGTAAGCCCCGAATTTAAAGTACCTCTGCCAAGCCTTGCATCATCACCTGTCCACTTTCCGCCGCCGTCAAACACAACATTTCTTATTGTAAGATTTCCGCCTTTTATACTTATCATATAATCCTCAGATAACTTTTCACTTCTTGTAATAGTATACACATTATCAAGGCTTGTAAGTATTAATGACTTATCGATTTCAAGGGGTTCATCAAGTTCAATATCTTTTAATATCTGTATTGTTCCTCCGTTTGATACTGCTTTTACCGCATCACTTAACGTAACATAAGCTGTATTTCCAACACTTGCCTCATAATCCCCTGACATTACTCTTGCCACATTGGTATATACTATAACAGCATTTATTCCACTGCCCTTTTCGCTGTTGCTTACTGCTGCATAGTAGTATCCTTCCTCAGTTGGTGTGTAACTTGAAGATGTTTCTCCCACAAGCAAAGTGTCTGATTCTGTATCAACTTTGCCTGTTGCCGATTTATACCACTGATAGCTTATTAAACCACTGTCATTTGAAACTGCATTCACTATAAGAGGAGTAAACTCTCCCCCATTTGTTACAAAATAGCTCTTAGGCTGCTTTGTAACAACAGGCACAGCAGGCACTACACTCACTTCAAAATTCCCTGTAAGCTCTGTACCATTTACACTTACAGTAATTATCTTTATACCGCTTGTATCACTTTCAAATCCTCTTAAACTATAGGCATCGGAACCTAAAACAGGTGTATCCCCATTTTCCATAACCGCTTTTACTTCAAGTCCTGTTGTATCAAGGCTTTCCCCTAAATTGTACTCAGTCTTTAAAGGGTTTGTAATAATTACTGACATAGCACTGTCTGTAACATATACAATTGAAAACTTGCCTTCAATACCTGTAACGGTACTGTTTGCCTCAAGCTGAGCACCTCTTTCACTGTCAATAACATATATAAAGCCCCCTATATCCCTGTCAGGATCATCATCAGCAAAAGCATTCTCTTCAATAACAAGCTCACTTAAATCAGTACTTTGAATAAAGTAAAGCCTTGTAAGTGACATACAGTTTCTAAAAGCATCATCCTCTATCACTTTTATTGTTGACGGAAAACTAATGCTTTTTATACTGTCAGCTCCCCCAAAGGCGTCCCCTGCAACACCTGTAACAGTATACACAACACCATTTACAGTAACAGTTTCGGGTATAACCACATTTTCCGGCAAAGAATCTACAGCATATCCTGTAACATAACACTCATAGGTACCGTCACGAACCTCTAAATTAAGATAACCATCAGTAATATAAGGATATACCAATACTGAAAACTCAGCTGTTACACTGGGTCTGGCATTAAGACTTACAGTAATTGCCTTAATGCCTGGCTGTTTGCTGAAATCATTATATTCTACAGTATATTCATTTTCACCAAGTACTTCTCTTGTACCATTTTCATATACAATTGAAACCTCCATGCCGGTAACATCAAAGCTTTCACCTATAGAATACTGCTGTTTTTCAGGTAATGCAGTTATTTCTATACTTGAAGGTGCAGCCTTGACTTCAACATAAAATTCTGCTGTAAAGTCCATATATTTTACTGTTATTTCCTGAGTCCCCTCTGTTGTCAGTTTCTCCGGTGTAACACTATAATCCCCTTCAAAGAGATAACCTTCAGAACCGTCTGTATAGTTTACCTTTACAACAAGTCCCTCTGTATCAAGATTATCCTCTGTAAAGTAATTAAGCTTTTCAGGCTTTTCTTCAATTACAATATTCTCAGGTATTTTATTGTTTTCCTCTACATTTACTTCAAATTCAAGTGTATTAAGGTCAGATGTATATGCTACTGTTATAACCTCTTTACCCACTGTGTCAAATATACTCTTGCTGAATGTAAGCATAGCAGGATTAATAACCGTTGAAGTGCCGTCCTCATAATTGAGCACTACAGACATACCTGTTATATCAAGCTTATCCCCTCTGACATAGTTTTTCTTGTCAGGCTTCGATACAAATGATATTGAAACAGGCACCCTGTCTGCATATGTCAGGTCCTCAAAAAGCTCGAGCATTGCCGCTGATGCAAAATCCTGGCTTGTTGACTTTGCAGCAAACTTAACATACTTTGCATAAACAGGAGAATACATATTGACGGTCTTTTTATCTTTATTTACAGCCCAGCCTGATGCAGAACCTGAAAGCACCCATGTAACGCCATCAATACTTGTATATACTTCACAGTCTATTACAATACCTGCATCACCGCTCTGACGGGGAGTATAATCTATTGACGTGAGATATACAGGCTCATCAAGCTCCAGTGTCACATATTTTTTACTGTCATTGCCTGACCACGAATTATGCCACATAGTGTATATATTACCGTCAAGTAGGTTTACTGCATCTCCGCTTCCCGTCTGTTCACTTGAAACATCATATATGCCAATTCTCTCAAGCTTAATGTATGAGCGTGTATCACTGCTTGTTTTGCTGTCATCGGTAAATTCAAATTCACTTGATTCACCTGCCATAACAGTACCTGTCGCTTTTCTTCTTACATAAATATTTACATCGCCCTCAAATACCGATTTATCAGTAAGACTGTTCCACTCTTTCTCATCATATGACCATTCAAGACCTGAAATATCTCCCGTAATACGGTTTTCATTGTCATTGTTATAAACCTGGGAAACTGCCTCTCCTTTTGTTATATCTATTTTATAGGTACTTGAAGCCCCCTGCAGTTTAATATAAATATCATTTTCCGCAGTTATTGATTCTGCCTCCTCATCAGAAAGGGTATATGATGAAACAGTCCCTGCACTGTTCCATTTATTGCCTCCGTCAAGACTGTAAAGAAACTCAATATTTCCTGATGCAAAAATATCAGAAAGCTTAATAGTGTTAGGTATATCCCCGTCAAATGAGAATGTTGCTATTTCAACATCGTTATTTCCAAGAATATAATTTGCCATTGTTATGCAGTCAACAGGCTGTAATGTATCTTCCTCTGTTGCCTCCGTTGCAGCCATAAGAGCAGCCTCTGTGCTTGTCATCAGTCTGGAGAGTTCCATTTCATCTGTAATTTCAGGTCTGATAAGATTTTGACTTATCTCCCACATTGGCAGCGGATAATAGGTAAGAGCAGAACACATTTCAACAGCAAGGTCAGCAAACTCACTGTCATTTTTCCCTGCATCCTTATATGCTGATACAAGTCCCACCCATGCATCCATATTTATATTCTGTACTTCCAATGCATCTCTATAAATTTCAATAGCTTTTTCAGGAACTGATGAATTTATTTCTGCAAGCATTACAAGATTTTCCGCAGTTTTATAATTTTCTTCATCATTTAATGCGGCCTGTGCAAGGAGAACATAACTTCCTCTGTAATATCCTGACCAGCCGTTGCCATAGCTTCCCCAGCCTGCAAGCATTCTTTCAGCCTTTGCAGACTCTGCCCAGCCTGATATATCATTCCATATTTCCCATCTGCCCTGTGCCTCTGCACCCTTGTTAGGATCGTCCTGCTTGTATCTGAGATATGCCGCATGTCCAGGCTGACCTACAACAACTCCGGGCACGCCAAAAGCAGCCAGAAGATTTACACCTGTTTTGGAAATACCACCGCACACAGCACCTTCTTCAAATACTGTCCATAACTTTGTACGTCCTGATTCATAAGGTACATTTAATATATAATTATCGTCATCAGGGTCATCATCTCTGTTTGAAAGATGATACTTATTAAACCACATTTCTTTATTGTCGTCCGAATAATATTTATCCAGACTGTAATCATATCCGAATGTATATGTTATAAAATCATAAGGTCCCGGTTCAAAATCATTGGCTGTAGGGCTTACGTTCATATCATTGTAGTAATACTTGCGTATATAGAAATTAAGCCATTCAAGCTGAGAATCGTCAATTATATTATTCATGACCCAGCGCATTTCCTCAACATTAAGATTTTCAAATGTGCTGTTTATAAGACAGCCATTTTCATAAAGCCTTTTATATACTTCATAACGCTTTACAGGGTCCGATGTATTGGTTTCATCTGCCCAGAAATACACACTTGTTGCATGAGTAAGAGATATTGTTATAAGCATTCTCTTATAAAGTGTTGTTTCCATATCTTCCCAATAATTTTTATAAAGGTTAATAAGCACCTTTACCGAATTGCTGTATGAACCACCCTCAGGTTCACCGCCGTTTATATACATATCAAGAGCCTCAGCATCATTTAAAAACCATTCAAGAGCCTCCCTTGACTTATCGTCCTCATGTGCATATGCCTGGAGCAGTTCATAGCCAACATTGTTTACAAATGTACGGCTGTGAAGCAGCTTAACATACTCTTTATTTTTCACAAGTGAAGTATAATTTGTACCATAGTCTGCCATAAGTGCATCATATTCAGAAACCGTTTTTATAAAATCATAGTCAGACTTATCATCTGTATAAGTGCTCTTTGAAAGCTTTGCCCCTGCTATAACAGTATGGTCGTTACTGTCGGAGCCGTTATCATCTATATATATCTTTAAATACTTAGCACCTTTAAGGCTTATATCAACATAAACCGCCTCTGAATTTCCTTTAAGGACCCCTGTTGACATTACCTCATTCCATATCTGATTATCATCGGAAACATATACTGTAAACTTAGCATTTCCGCTATATCCTCTGCCTGCGTCTACACCAAGATATGCCGTAAATCTGTCATACTGATAATTTTCCACAAGATATGCCACATCATATACCAGTTCTGCCTCCGCATGAGCACCTAAGCCCTTTGTAAAATATTTTTTATTACCGTTGACTATAAGTGAAATGGTTTCATCTGTTATATTTGTATCATATTTAAGTGTTGAATAACCTACCGAATGGTACAAAAGCATATTTTCAGGCAAATCAGACAAATAAACATAATCTCCCGTAAATTCCTCATATGTGCCCTTTTCTGCTATTTTCCATGGTTCTGAAATAAATTCTGCTCCCGTATCTTTAACAGTAATTTTAACACTTATATACTTTCCCACATCTTCAGATGTAAGAGTATACACATTACCGTCTGCACCGTCAATATGGACAAAATCACCATTTTCGCTGTCACCTCTCTGCCATATATAGCTGACTTCATCGCTTAAACCCATAAGAGAGGCTGTAAGCTCAGAACCTTCCTGCGGTGCTCCTGTCATAACTGCCGTAACACCTATAAGTATGCTGTCGGAATATACAAAGTCACTTCCGTTTCCGCTTACAGCAACCCTTATATATTTGTTTACCAGATCACGGCTTACTGTATATTCAGCATCCGTTTCATTTTTTATATCATCAAAATCACTGTTATCATTACTGTACTGCCATTTATAAGTCAGATCCCCTTCATCGGCATATTCTGTCTTTGCTGTCAGTATGCTTCCAACAGCAGCCTGACCCGACACAGAAGGCTTAATACTTCCGCTGTAGTTTGCAGAAGCTATACTTCCATAATATTCTCCTGTACTGTCAGTTACTACAACTCTGTAATATCCTCTGTTTTCGGTAATAGTATATGTGCTTTCATCTGCCCCCTCTATATATACAAAGCTTTCCCCATCATCGCTGTACTGCCATCTGTATGAAAGCTTTTCGTTGTCGGGACCACAAGTAACATTGCCTGTGGCTGTAAGAGTCCTTCCTACAGCCGCTGTACCCTTTATAATTACATCGCCTGCAAGCACCCTGTCCTCATTTCTTAAGAATACAAACTCCGAAGCACTTGCCCAGCCATTATAAGCCTCTGTAAACTCAAATCTCAGTTTTTCAAATTCTGTGGTTTCAGGCAAAGTAATTATTACATAACTTTCTGACATTTCCGATTCACCTGCGGCCACTTCTTCCCATGAATCGGTACCGGTTATGTACCTGTATATTGTAAGAGTTGTAGGATACCCCTTTCCCTTTGAAACATCCTGACGTGCAGCATAAATTATACGGTCAATATCAACAGCTTTGTTAAATGTAACGTCTACATAATTTGTAACATCTCCATTACCCGTTTCCCAGTGTGTAGACCAGTCATTGTCAAAAGCATATTTAAGATAACTTTTGTAATACTGTCCATAGGGTGTATAATAGTCTGAAATATACTCATCTTCCGAGCTGTCAGTCCCTATTCTGTACTTATCCAGATATTCCTCTGACATACGCACATCTGAATCTGAAATGCTCTCAATAATAAGCTTATTGTCTGCACTTATTTCTTCAGATATATTTTCTTCTGTATTTGAATACCCCTCGCTTACACCATATGTTTCAAACAGATTTTCCTCTCCGTAAGCAAAGGACGACGGCAAAAACTGCAAAGACATAACAAAAGACATAGCAGCTGCCCCTAATCTTTTTAAAATACTCATTTTTGCACTCCTCAATTTTTTTATTTTTAAATTAAGGATACTTGATTTTCACAGTAAAATCAACAGGTATAAACTTCCTTTTCATAAACAGCCAAATGTAATTTCATACAATTCAAAGTACAAAAACAGCCCGGCAGTCATTATAACTGCCGGGCCGAAATTCTTTATTATACTATCGCATATATATAATTAATTATAAAATTATTCAGGTAATTTATTATAATATCCTTCCAGTCTGTAAATAGGCATCCCCATTTCTGAAAACTTCTTTTCATACTCTGTCATTATATTACCTTCGTAATCACTGTTATGCAGGTCAAGAGTAATATTGTGCAATCTCCATCCCTTATCTGCAATTTCATTCAGACTAAATTCAAACAAAATTTTATTATCAGTTTTCATAAAAAGCTCTCCCCCATTTTCGCCGAAAAGCTTTTCATACAAATTAAGAAAATTCTTATGAGTAAGTCTTCTCTTAGCCCACTTTCTTCTTCTGTGCCATGGATCTGCAAAATTTGTATATATTCTTGTTACCTCTCCCGGCTCAAAAATATCAAGACAGTTTGCCACATCTTCACAAAAGAATTTTACATTGTCCCCTACACCAAGTTCCCTGCTCTTCTTGAGTGCAGACACTATAATCTGTTCTTCTCTTTCAATACCTATATAATTAATGTTCGGATTAATCTTACTCATTTCACTTATAAAATTGCCTTTTCCGCAGCCAATTTCTATGTGAATTGGATTGTCATTTCCAAACACTTCATTCCACTTTCCCTTGTACTTAAAGGGATCGTCAATAATTGTTTTGTTATTGGCAAGTTCCCTTTCCGCCCAGGGCTTTTTTCTTATACGCATTTTTATTCCCTTTCATATATCAGCACTTAAGAATATAATAGCACAGCTCTCCCTGCTCAAGCTCCTTATTGTCAATTCCCTTGCATTCGCTAAAGCCCTGAGCCATTGCCTCCAGCTTATATTCTCTCTCATACTTGCATGGCACCCCAAGAAAGTAATTTTTATCTGTTTTTCCAAGAAGAAGGTGGTTATGATCCCTGCAACCCTTAATTACAAATGGATTGTTAATATATTTCCACAATGCCTTTACAAGGCACAGCTCTTTAACATTCACCCGAACCCAGTCTGTATTATCATCACCAAATGGTTTGATTTTTTCTCTTGAAAACAAATATTTCTCACCTTCTGCAGTGCCTATTTTAGAATACTTCTGTATTTCATCAACGTCTTTGTCAAACTCATTTATTATATAAATAAGCTTTTCTTTTTCATTTGTATTTTCTTCATTTTTATCTGTTTCAGACTTATTTTCATTATGGGCAGTTTCCTCTGCCACAGCAGCCTCCACATTTACACTTTCATTTTCAGATTTAACAGGCTCATATGTATTTTTTGCCATAAGACAGTTTTGCCAGTTATACTCACCTTCAACAAAGCCTATAAGGGGAGCCTTGTCCTTTACAAGTACTGCTACAGCCTTAATATCAGATACTTCTATTCCGATATTTTTAGGCGAAAACTCCCATCTTATTTCTCCCTTGCCTGATCCGTCAACATAAAGTGGCTTTGTCACTTCCCCGTAACTGTCCCTGCTTAAAATGCAAACTCTGTAATCACAGTCACTTCTCAGTCCCTGAACCTGCAGAATAAGCCTGCCCGAACCATTTCTAAGCTCAATTACACATCTGCCCACAGATCCTCTCACATCTTTTGCATACTCCCGACAGCCCTGCTTTAATGCTATAAATACTCTTGAATAAGCCATAATTAAATAATACCTCCATTTGTAAAATGTAATTCTTATTTAATATATGAGCTGCCTGTACTATCTATGAATATTTTTTACAAAAGCCATACTGTACTTTTAATTTCTGTACTCTGCAAATGTGTCACTTAACTTTCCGTAATCCTCAAGACTAAGACTTTCTCCCCTTACTCTCTCATCATAGCCCAATCCATTAAGTATTTTACCGATACCTTCTTTATCAAGACTTACAATTCCGCTGTTAAAAATACAGTTTACAAGAGTTTTTCTTCTCTGACTGAAAGCCGCCTTTACAAACTCAAACAAAAAGCTTTCATCCTTTACATGTATTTTAGGCTCTTTCAGTATTGTAAGCCTTATTACTGCAGAATCCACATTAGGTCTTGGCATAAAACAGTTCTGAGGCACATTTGCCACAAGATAAGGCTCACAGTAATACTGTGTCACAATAGAAAGAGAGCCGTAATCCTTTTTGGAAGGCTTTGCATTCATTCTGTAAGCAACTTCCTTCTGTATCATTACAGTAAGACTTTCCATTGGAATATGCTTTTCAAGTATCCCCATAATTATAGGAGTAGTAATATTGTAGGGAAGATTTGCAGCCATTTTAACATTCATTCCAGGGTGTCTTGCAATAATTTCATTAATGTCCACCTTCAAAATGTCTTCATTAATGATTTCAATATTGTCAAAATCAGCCAAAAGCTCCTTTAAAATAGGCACAAGTGTCTTATCTATTTCTACAGATACAACCTTTCCGGCTCTTTTTGCCATAGCCTGCGTAAGAGTACCTATTCCGGGACCCACCTCAATAACAAGGTCATTTTCATTTATGTCCGCTGCATTTACAATTTTGTCCAGAACTCTCTCATCTACGAGAAAGTTCTGACCAAAATTCTTTTTAAAATTAAATTCATATTTTTTTATTATCTGTTTTGTCTTATAAGCTAAACTTGCTTCCATAATTACTTAATCAAACCCTCAATAGTTGTCTTTGCTGCCTCAAGCGCTTCTGAAATCTTTGATGCATCTTTACCGCCTGCCTGTGCCATGTTAGGACGACCGCCGCCGCCTCCTCCGCAAACAGTAGCAGCAGCCTTTACGATCTGTCCTGCATTTGCACCTGATTTAACAGCACTGTCACTGCACATTACAACAAAACTGCACTTATTTCCCTCACCGCTTGCAAGTACAATTACACCGTCAAGCTTGTCTTTTATCTGGTCACCCATAGTTCTTAATGCGTTCATATCAAGTCCTTTGACCTCTGCTGCAACAACATCAATGCCCTTAATATTGACCTTTTCATTAATAATTTCATCTACCAGTCCGCCGCTCATTTTTGCCTTAAGACTTTCAACTTCCTTTGCAAGCTTTTTATTTTCATCGATTAAATGAGCTATTCTCTTTGCAAGATCAGCAGGAGCAGTTTTAAGAGTTTCAGAAACATTCTTTAATGTAAACTCTATCTCATCATAAAATTCCAAAGCACCTGCACCTGTAAGAGCCTCAATTCTTCTTACACCTGCTGCAACACCGCTTTCAGACACAAGTTTAAATGTACCGCAGTAAGCTGAATTTGTAAGATGAGTACCTCCGCAGAACTCAATTGAATATCCGCCTATATTTACTACTCTTACAACTTCACCGTATTTTTCACCAAAGAGAGCTGTTGCTCCTGTCTTTTTAGCCTCCTCAATAGACATTTCCTTAACTTCAACAGGAAGAGCAGCAAGTATTTTTGCATTAACCTTCTTTTCAATAAGGCTTAATGTTTCCTTGTCAATAGCCTCAAAGTGAGTAAAGTCAAATCTCAGCCTGTCCTTGCTTACATAAGAACCTGCCTGTTCAATATGACTTCCCAAAACTTCCTTTAAAACAGCCTGTAAAATATGAGTTGCAGTATGATTTCTTGCAGTTGCTAATCTCTGCTCACCATTTACACATAACTTAACAGTATCACCAACCTTAATACTGCCCTCTGTTACTTTACCTGCATGTATAAATTTGTTACCGCCAAATTTTGTACAGTCATTTATTTCAATTTTAAGACCATCTGCTGTTATTTCACCTGAATCTCCTGTCTGACCACCCATTTCAGCGTAAAAAGGAGTTTTGTCAACAATTACAGATACATCATCTCCGGCCTTAGCTTCTTCAACGATTTCATCATCAACAACCAAAGCAAGAACCTTTCCTTCATATTCCATATTGTCATAGCCTACAAATTCAGTTGACATTGCAGGGTCAAGGTGATGGTATACAGTTTCTTCAGCACCCATATATGTGTCTGTAGCTCTGGCATTTCTTGCTCTTGTTCTCTGTTTTTCCATTTCAGCTCTGAAAGCATCTTCATCAAATGTAAATCCCTCATCTGCCAGAATTTCCTCCATTAAATCAACAGGAAATCCATAAGTGTCATACATCTTGAATGAATCTTTACCTCCAAGCACATTTTTATTTTCAGCCTTTAATTCATCAAGCTTACTCATAAGCATTGACATTCCCGTATCAAGAGTTGAATAAAATCTTTCTTCCTCTGTTGTAAGGACTTTTAATATCATATCCTGCTTTTCAACAAGCTCTGGATAAGCATCCCCTGAATGTTCAATAACAACCTTGCACAATTCAGCAAGAAACTTTCTGTCAATGCCAAGAAGTTTTCCATGTCTTGCAGCTCTTCTTAAAAGACGTCTTAAAACATAGCCTCTTCCTTCATTTGAAGGGAGAACACCATCAGCAGTCATAAATGTTACTGAACGAACATGGTCTGTAATAACTCTTATTGATATATCGTCCTTATGATTTTCACCATATGTTTTTCCGCAGATACCACATACAGCATCTCTGATAGCCTTAACAGTATCTATATCAAATATAGAATTTACACCCTGCATAACAGTAGCAATTCTTTCAAGTCCCATACCTGTATCAATATTTGGATGGTCTAAGTTTGAATAAGTTCCGTCCTCTTCCTTATTAAACTGTGTAAATACAAGGTTCCATACTTCCATATATCTGTCACAGTCACAGCCTACAGTACAGTCAGGCTTACCGCAGCCGTATTCTTCACCCTTGTCATAATATATTTCAGAACATGGACCACAGGGACCTACACCATGCTCCCAAAAGTTGTCATCCTTGCCCATTCTGAATATTCTGTCCGGAGCAAGACCTATTTCCTTATTCCATATATCAAAGGCTTCATCATCATCCTGATAAACAGAAACATATAATCTGTCCTCAGGCAATTCCAAAACCTTTGTAAAAAATTCCCATGCCCATGCAATAGCCTCGTGCTTAAAGTAATCACCGAAAGAAAAATTGCCAAGCATTTCAAAAAATGTACCATGTCTAGCAGTTTTACCTACATTTTCAATATCACCTGTTCTTATACATTTCTGGCATGTTGTTACTCTCTTGCGAGGCGGAATCTGCTGTCCTGTAAAGAAAGGCTTTAAAGGAGCCATACCTGAATTTATAAGAAGCAGACTCTTGTCATTCTGAGGCACAAGTGAAGCACTTGCCATTCTCAGATGTTCCTTGCTTTCAAAGAAAGAAAGGTATTTTTCTCTGATTTCATTTACACCCATGAATCTCATTTTTAATTTCCTCCTAAAAATAAAAGCCCCCATAGCCGAAGCTACAGGGGCGAAATTTACATTCCACGGTACCACCCTGTTAGTATGAATTTGTTTCAGTTTAACTTAAGCCTTTTGCCGTATAAAAAAATCGTCCATATTACACTGCCGGCTATGTTTTTATATCATATACTGAATTATCCATACTACTTTAAAATCCTTAACGCAGATCAAACGGTATGCTATTGACATACACGGGAGCCAATGCTCAAAAGGCAGCTTCAATATAAGCCCTGCAAATACTTTCACCCACCGTATTCTCTCTTAAGCCTCAGCCTATATCTACTTATCCTTCCGTTTTTACACTAATTATGATTATAATAAAATTGAGTATATTTGTCAATACATAATTTTTTATTATATTTTATGAAAAATCACCTGTTACAATAATTTACCGTTCTTATAATCCCCTGTTTCTGAAAACTCTATCCATTCACAAATATTTTCAGCATGGTCGCCAATTCTTTCAAGATATTTTGCAATCATAAGCAAAGTAATATCCATATCAGAATTTTTAGCATTTATCTGTAAACTCTTTGATACATCCTGTTTTACCTTTTCAAAAAGTTCATCAACAACATCGTCTTTTTTTATAATCTCCCTTGCTGCCTCAACATCATGATTTACAAAAGCTGCAATTGCACCATGTACCATTGACACAGCAACTTCAGCCATTGCCGGTATATGTTCAATTGAAGTATATCCCAATTCACCTGTAAAATCCATAACAAGTTCTGCAATATCCGCTGCCTGGTCACCTATTCTCTCCATATCAGTAACCATTTTAAGTGCCGTAGACACAACTCTCAAATCACAGGCAACAGGCTGCTGTCTTAAAATAAGAGAAAGGCATTTTGACTCAATATCCTTTTCCATATCGTCAATTATTCTATCCTGGTCAACAACCTCTTTTGCCAGCTTATCGTCATGATTTTTAAATGCTATTATAGCTGAATTAATAGCAGTTTCAACATTAGCTCCCATTTTAATTAATTCCACATTAAGGTCCTCTAAGGAAGCCTCAAAAGTTTTTCTTGGCATATTTACCTCCCGAAAATAAGTAATTATATATTCAGCACTCAGACTATATTAAAGCAGTATCAGCCAAATCTACCTGTAATATAATCTTCTGTTCTTTTATCCATAGGTCTTGAGAAAAGAACTTCTGTCTTGTTCATTTCAACCATTTCACCTACAAGGAAGAAGGCAGTGTTATCTGCAATTCTTGTTGCCTGCTGCATATTGTGAGTAACAATTACAACAGTATAGTTTTCTTTAAGCTCAGCCATAAGTTCCTCAACTTTTAATGTTGAAATAGGGTCAAGTGCAGAAGTAGGCTCATCCATTAAAAGCACATCAGGTTTAACAGCCAGAGCTCTTGCAATACACAATCTCTGCTGCTGACCCCCTGAAAGCCCCAAAGCAGATTTCTTAAGTCTGTCCTTAACCTCATCAAATATAGCGGCGCCTCTTAAAGAAGATTCAACAATTTCATCAAGCTGTGCTCTGTTTTTGATTCCGTGTATTCTGGGACCATATGCAATATTGTCATATATACTCATAGGGAATGGATTTGGCTGCTGAAAAACCATACCAACCTTTTTTCTAAGCAGTGTGGTATCTACATCACTTCCGTAAATATCTTCACCGTCAATTAAAACCTTACCTTCGATTTTCACACCATCAACAAGGTCATTCATTCTGTTTAATGTTTTTAAGAATGTAGACTTACCACAGCCTGACGGTCCGATAAATGCCGTTACCTCATTTTTAGGTATTTCCATACTTACGTCTTTAAGGGCATGATTACTGCCGTAATATAAATTCAGTTTTGTAACACTTATTTTAGATTCCATTTTTATACCTCTTTCTTATTGAACAGACTTTTTCATTCTGTTTGTAATTACCTTAGTCAAAGCATTTATAACAAGCACGATTACTACAAGAACCAAAGCTATACCAAAAGCGTTGTCAAACTCTCCTCTTTCCATTCTTAAATACATTTCAATTGTAAGGGTACCCCCTGACTTAAATACATGGCTGAATAAATGCTTAGGTAAGTAATATCCTGAACCTGCCGTAAACAGAAGAGCTGCAGATTCACCTACAATTCTTCCCACACTTAATATAACAGCCGTAACAATACCCGGAAGAGCACTGGGGAGTATAATTGTTCTTATCATATACCATTTTGTCGCACCGATTCCTAAAGCACCTGTTCTGTAGCCTAAGGGAACAGTTTTAAGTGATTCCTGTGTAGTTCTTATTATAAGAGGAAGAACCATTATAGTAAGGGTTAAGCATCCGCATATAATAGATGTACCAAGCTTAAGTGAAATACCGAAAAATGCCATACCAAACAAACCATAAATAATTGAAGGAATACCGGCAAGCGTTTCAGTTGTAAACTCTATAAGTCTTACAATTCTGCCGGGCTTTGCATATTCTGTAAGGTACACAGCAGCACCTATTCCTATAGGAGTAGCAATAATCAGTGAAATTACAATTATATAAAGAGTATTTACAATATTGCCCAGTATACCAAATGTGCCCTTTAACTCAGAAGTTACACTTGTTAAAAACTGCCAGTTTACTGCTCCTATGCCTCTTACTGCTACATAAGCAATAATTCCTATCAATATTCCCACTGAAATAATGGCTGAAAGATATATAAAAAATCTGAGTATATTATCCTTTATTCTTACCTGCTTCTGACATATACTATTTTTCATTGCTTCCACCGCCTTTTAAAACCTTATTAATAATTATGTTAATAATCATAATAAACGCAAAGAGTACAAGACCTATCGTAAAGAGAGCCTGCCTGTGCAGTCCTGAAGCATATCCCATTTCTGATACAATACCTGTAGTCAAAAATCTTACTGAATTGAAAGGTAACGGAACATTAACAGTATTACCTGATACCAGTACAATAGCCATTGCCTCACCTACAGCACGTCCTATACCTAAAACTATAGCAGTGATGATACCTGACTTTGCTGCCGGTATAGTTACCTTAAAAATAGTCTGGGTAGGAGTTGCACCTAATGCAAGACTTGCCTGACGCAGATGCATAGGCACAGCTCTTAAAGCAGTTTCTGAACTATTTATAACTGTAGGCAAAATCATTATTGCAAGTACAAGAACAGCTGATATAAGATTTGCTCCGCCATTCATTACATGAGTATCTGAACCTGCAAATATAATTCTTTCAAGTTTTCCCATTAAAGGATTAATTATCAGCAAACCAAGCAAACCATATACTATGGAAGGTATGCCTGCAAGAAGTTCAACAGCCGGTTTAACAACCTTTGAAACCTTAGGAGTTGCAACTTCTGACATAAACACTGCCGTAAGAAGTCCTATAGGCACACCAATTACAATAGCGGCTCCTGTACCTACAACAGATGTAAGTACAATATAAGCAATACCAAAACTCGGTTCTGATGCTGTAGGTGCCCAGACTGTGCCAAAAAGCATTTCTGCAATACCTACTTTAAATATTGCAGGCACACCTGCAATAAGCATATATATTGTAATGGCAGCAACTGCTGCAACTGCCGCAAAACCACAGACAGTAAATATAATTTTCATAAATTCTTCTGTAAAAGACTTGCTTCTGTTACTGCCTTTTACAGACATTTCATTAACAGCAGAACTGCCGACTTTATCTTCGGCAGCCCCCTTACCCTTTAGAGAGATTATTTTTTCCATTTTAATCCACCTCTGGCTTTAAACAATTACTTTGTAGTTACTAAACCGACTGCTGTAATGATCTGCTGTCCCTCATCACTGTCAAGCCATTCAAAGAAATCCTGAACAGTCTGACTCTGCTCTGAAATTTCGCCCTTTGTTGCCATTACGAAAGGTCTTTGAACAGCATATGAACCATTCTTGATATTTTCTGAAGTAGCCTCAACACCGTCTACCATTAAAGTATTAACAGTGTCATCAATTACATCAAGAGATACATAACCTATAGCCCCGGGAGTAGAAGCAACCTTAGCCAATACAGCACCTGTTGAGTTGATTTCCTGAGCATATACACAAGCATCTTCAATGTCTAAAATTTCTTCAAAAGCACCTCTTGTACCTGAACCAGCCTCTCTGCCTATTACTATAATAGGAGTATCTGAACCGCCAAGCTCGCTCCAGTTCTTTATTTCACCTGTATATATCTTAGCAAGATCATCTTTTGAAACATCTGTCACTGTATTATCCTTATCAACTATCATACCAATGCCGTCTAAAGCAACAATATTTTCAACAATCCCCCCTGCTTTTTCATCATCAGTTAATGCTCTTGAAGCATTACCAATATCTACAGTGCCTTCTGTAACAGACTGAATACCTGCACCTGAACCGGTAAACTGCACGTCAATTTCAACCCCTGTTTCATTTAAATACTCTTCCTTTAATGTATTACAGAGCTTTTCCATTGATGTTGAACCGCTCATAGTAATTACATCGTCACTTCCGCCTGCACTTCCGCATCCTGCTAACATTGTTGCAGCCAATAGAGCAGATACCATTAATTTAATTGTCTTTTTCATTTTTAAAATCTCCTTTGATTTATTTTATTTTTTTAATTTCTTTTATTTCATATTTGTTACAATCAAGATTATATTAAAAAATATTGTAATTATCTATCAGATTTTAGTTATGAGTTTGTAAAATCCGTGTAAAATCACATACAATTTCCCCATTAAACCTAAGTATACACAGATTTTACAAAACAATTCATCTTCATCACTTGCCTGTACATACCATAGATTTTAAAATTTATAAATTCAACAAAAAGGTTCTACAATATTTGGTGTGGTCGTTACCGTAAACTCACATATTGCCTCCTTTTTAAAGGAGGTGGTAGCTCGGTAGAGCTGTCGGAGGATTTTATAAAACCACACCATTTGGTAAAGACCCAACAAAAAAAAGGACACCGCACCCCTGTAAAATTTTTCTCAAATTTTACAAAGGTCCTTATGTCCTTTATAATTATACTTAAAAATATTTTTTAACCTTAAATAATATAAGACTTGCCGTTACTATAACAACAGACACAGCAATAACAACATAATAACTGTACCTCAAAGTAAGTTCAGGCATATACTCAAAATTCATACCATACCATCCTGCAAGGAGTGACAGCGGCAAAACAATTGTTGTAACTATTGTAAGTGTTTTCATAATATCATTCTGTTTAACACCTATCTGTGACTGATACATATCCTGTATCTGAAGAGTATATTCTCTCAAAAGAGCTGTTTCTTCCTTAAGTCTTTCGACCCTCTGGGAATAAAGATTTAAAAGACGTCTTGTTTCATAGTCGAAAAATTCTTCTTCCATTTCATTGACACTGTCACATAGAGCAAGCAGCTGTGAATAATGCCTGTAATAAACCATAAGATGTCTTTTAACTTCTGAAAGCTTTGAATTGAATTTATCAAAATTATTATTTATAATATCATTTTCTATTTTATAAAGTTTTTCATCAAAGCTGTCTAAAAAGATCAGATCCTTAAATATTATCTCACTTAGCATTTCATAAAAGAATTTACCCGGATCATAATTTTTTCTTTCATATTTGTTATATATATTATCAACAATTTTAACTGCATAATCACCATCATCAATCAGTATTATACGTTTTTTAAGCACAATGCACTCAAAGGAATTTCTTTTCTTTGCATTTATTTTTGAAGGGACATAAAAAGCACTGTAAATATACTCCCTGTGAATTTCAATCTGCGTACAGTTATATGTTTTACTCCTTCTGTATATTTTAAGCTCATCATATAAATTTTCAAGTACGCAGAATTCTTCTGAATTGACAATCACAATAATATTTTCTCTGTCAATATTAAATACTTCCCCGCTTTTAGAAAGCTTGTTATCCCTTATTTCATAAATCATTTAACCCCTGCCCTTATCTTTCAGGTACAATTTCAAGCCAGTAACCGTCAGGATCACTTATAAAGTATATCCCCATATCGGGATTTTCATAACAAATGCATCCCATTTCCTTATGTAATTTATAAGCTCCGTCAAAATCATCTGTTCTGAAAGCAAGATGAAATTCGCAGTCACCTAAATCATAAGGTCTGTCCATATCTCTCAGCCATGTAAGCTCAAGCTCGAAATCAGAATTTTCATTTGCCATATACACTATTATAAAGCTTCCATCACCGGCATTTTTTCTTCTCACTTCCTTTAAGCCCAATGCCTTGTTATAAAACTCTATTGATTTTTCAAGATTTGCTACATTATAGTTTTCGTGAATCATTTTAAATTTCATTCTCATATCCTCCATGTTTCATTTTTTTCACTTATTTTATAAAATTTTGTATCACCTAAATTATTATTGTTTTCCATAAGGAATTTATCCTGCACAGAGTATTCTTCCCACATATGCATAGGAAAAATATTTAATATATGACACTGATTTAAAATAAATTTCATTCCCATATCATAATATTCGTCTTGTCTCGGATCAAGAGGCACAAAGGCAATGTCAAGTGTTTCTCCTGCAATGCTTTTTATTTCTCTTTCATAGGCATTTTTCATACTGTTATTAAACTGCCTGTTTTCCTCCTGCCACATCCAGCAGTTAAGATCACCCCCGTGATAAATTCTTTTCCCCTCAACCTCAACAATAAACGCAACACCTAAGTCAGTTGACTTAAGAGTTTTAATTTTAAGGTTATCAAGCTCATATTCCTTTCTCGGATACACAAAAAGAATATTCTCGCTGTTTATTGACTTAATTTTCTTCTTTATGTCCCCTGACAGTATATATTTCACTTTATCGTCATCAAACATATTGAATATTTCCCTGTTAAAATGATCCTGATGCCCGTGACTTGATAAAAAATATATAGGCTTATTTCCAAACTCCGGCAGTTCACCATTAAAATAATCAAAAATAATATAACAATTTTCAGTTTCTACAATAAAACCGCTGTGATTAATATATGTTACATTCATAGTCTTACCTCCGATTTTTTATACTTATTAGTATAAATCATATTTCGTGTTTTGTCATTAAAATTTTTTCCATTTCGCACTGAGATTTGTAAATTTTTAAGTATTCAGTTTTTTGAGTATGTTTTTTAATTTAATTAATATTAAACATAGGTTGTTGTCGTAATTTTTTAGTATTCCATAATATCAGATTATACAAAAAAATACAGTCCTGCCATTTATAATTATAAGAGAAATAAGAAATATATATGGCTTCAGGTGGTGAATTTATGACAGTAAATATTTATGCCGATGAAATGATTTTAATCAATTTTATGACAAACATTTTAATTATTGAAATGACAAAAAGACTTTTGAATGAAAAAGTTTCTTTTCTTAAGGAAAGTATTGCAGGATTAATTGTTTCCGTTATATACACTTTATTTGTAATCTCAGATTTAAGAGTTTATATTAATATATTTACCATACTTATGTTAAACACGCCGGAGCTTATAATATTATTTAAACCTAAAAGCTTTTTACATTGCATAAAATGCGGTATAGTTTTTAAGTTTGTTTCTTTAACCGTAAATTCCTGTATGCTGCTAATTAACAGTTATATTAAGGATACATTTAATTATGCAATACTTATAGCAAGCTTTGGACTGACTTATTTGTCATATATTTTTATAAATATACTGAATAAACAACTTACATATTATCCTATTAACATAAAATGGTGTAATAAAATTATAAATATAAATGCCCTTGTTGACACAGGAAATTCACTTGTGGAACCATTAAGCAACAAACCTGTTATTATAACTGAATACAGTGTTTTAAGAGATGTTCTTCCGAAAGGACTGGTTGAAATATATGAAAAGAAAAGAGAAAGTAATCTTATGGAAATAATATCTGCAATATCCGAAGATAACTTCAGAAACAATATGAGAATTATCCCTTTCAAAAGCATAGGAAAAGAAAAAGGTATGATGATTGGCTTTGTAGCTGACAGTGTAAAAATTAGAGATAATGTTATATATAAACCGATTATAGGTATATGCAGATTTAATTTGAGCAGAAACGGATTGTACAGTGCCCTTATAAGTCCAAAACATTTAGGAGGTATTTAAATGAATGGTAAAGGTTGTTTGGAAAAGTTTTTTAGAAAATTTGCTGAAACAGGACAGATATTTTATATAGGCGGCAACGACGTATTGCCTGAACCCCTCACCAGCAATGAAGAATTTGATTTACTAAAAAAACTTACAGAAAAAAATGACGAGAACGCAAGAGATATTCTTATAGAAAGAAACTTAAGATTAGTAGTATACATAGCCAGAAAATTTGAAAATACCGGAATAAATGTGGAAGATCTCATATCAATAGGAACAATAGGACTGATTAAAGCTATAAATACTTTCAAACCGGAAAAAAATATAAAGCTTGCCACATATGCATCAAGATGTATTGAAAACGAAATCTTAATGTATTTAAGACGAACAACAAAAACCAAAACAGAAGTATCAATTGATGAGCCTCTTAATGTAGACTGGGAAGGTAATGAACTTCTTTTATCTGACATATTGGGAACCGATGTTGATATTATATACAGAGGAATTGAAGAAGAGGTAGACAAACAGCTTTTGAGATCTGCCATACAGAAATTAAGCGGAAGAGAAAAAGAGATTATTGAATTAAGATTTGGTATAGGAAAAAACGGCGGTGAAGAGAAAACTCAAAAAGAAGTTGCTGATATACTTGGAATAAGTCAATCCTATATATCAAGACTTGAAAAGAAAATAATAGGACGGCTCAGAAAAGAAATAATGAAGCTTGTTTAAATATGTATATAAATTTTTCTGCAAACAGATTTTATGTTAGTCCAATTATTGCGAATACACAAACTATGCAAAAACTTATAATTATTGTTGCCTCCTAAAATTAATAGAAAGTTAAAATTTTTTTCTATTTATCTAAGCATTTAAGCCACTTGCAAGGGGCAATTGTATGTATCTTGTATATTTATAAAAAACGACTGTCATATGTCGTTTTTTATTTTGCGTATTTTTTTAATTCATTTTACAATTTTTTATGGTTCTGCAATATTTTGTGTGGTCGTTATCGTAAACTCCCATATTTGCCTCCTTTTTAAAGGAGGTGGCAGCTCGGCAGAGCTGTCGGAGGATTTTTATAAACCACACTAATTGACAAAGAACCTTTTTATAAATGATATTGTAATGTGAGGTCGCGGCAGCTGCCTGAGTACAGCACAAAACAGAGAAGGACAGTCCCGCCAGCCCCAGAACACTGACAACCCGTATTTAATTAGTTACTATTTGTTTGCTGACATCTCATTCCGCAAGCACCAATTCAATATATTATGTTGATTATAAGCAATATCTATATACATTTTATCATATATATCCTTTAGCCATCAATACAATAATACCTACTTTTTAATGGGTAATAAAAGTAAAAAAGCCCTCTTACTCAGGGCTTTTTTACAAACATTACTCACAGTCATATTAGTATTTCTTACATATATAAAATGCTACTAATGTGATTGACTTGTATGGTGCGGGAACACCCTACAAGGTTATCATTATAATAACATATTTTAATCAAAAAATCAAGGAGAATGTTAATATAACAATCGGTGAAATATTAATCAAAAAAAGACTTGAAAAAAAATATTTCAAAAGCTGAATTATCAAGACTTTCAGGTATCCCTCTTAGAACATTGGAAGACTGGGAGTATAAAAAATCAACCCTAAAAGCATTAAATTATATAATGTTTGTGAAACACTTGAAATTGACATTTACAAATACATAAAAAAGTGGTGCAGATACCAAAGCTCAAGAAACTTACTATCTACACCACCAATACCTTGAAAGAAACTTTCAACGGCTTAAATTCTAGCATTCACAACAAACAAAAATTATTTTCAAAAAAACTTAACATTTATAGCTACAAATGTTATTATAATCTTGCAACAAGGGCAAGCAATACCCCAAGGAGTGTTGCAGAAAGGGTAAATAATATGGGTAAAAAAGAAAAACCTTTAATGAACAGGTTAGAAACTATAAAGAATATAGTTGGCATCTTAGCAGGATTAACAACTATAATTTATAGAATTTATCAGTTCATCAAAGGCTAAAACAAAAGGGTTTGAGGGATAAATACCCTCCGCCCCATACTCATATTATAGCAAATAATTTATGAAAAGTAAAGTTATATTGATACCTATATTATTACTAATATCTAATATTTTTGAAGCATTACAGAGTGGTATTAATATTTTTGCTATAATATCTATCATATTATGCCTTATATGGCTTATGCTAGAAATTATTTCAAAAAGGAGCTGATAACCATATCAAAAAAAATGGGTAGACCCACGGATGACCCAAAAACACACGTTGCAAGATTACGGCTATCTGATATAGAATATCAAAAATTAATCAAATGTTGTGAATTAACAGGAGAAAACATTACTAATGTTTTAAAAATGTGGATTTAAAAGGTTTACGAAGAGTACAACAAATAAAAACAAGTGCAGATTTCGCCAACGCCAATCTTTGAAATCTACACTTGTTCAACACAGCACTCGAAAAGAGCCTGCAAAGTAATTATACCAAACTTTAAACCTCTTTTCAAATGTAATTGAATGTTTTTTTATATGGAATTTTTATTTAAAGACTATCCGGCAACTAACGAAAAATTATACAAAGCAGGCTATGTATTATGTAATATGGTATATTCATTCAACGTATACGAATTATTTAGTATAAAAAAAGATAAGGTTGTAATTGACTCATTAAGTGTAGCACAAGTAGAACAATTAGCTGAAATATTATGAACATCAAAAGGAGCGTAAAGCTCATTTTTCTATTATAATCCATATAAACAACTCAAATACTATCATTTCATCATAAACAAAAAATTTTTTCAAAAATTCCCCAAAAAAGTTCTTGATATAACACGCAATGCGTGTTATTACATTCTTGTAACAAGGAATTGCCACACTACCTTAGGATAGTACCTGAGGAGGTGTAATGATGAAAAGTAAAAGCAAAAAGCCCTCATAAAGAGAGCCTTAATGTTTGTACTTATCACAAGTATTTTTATATTAGAAAATACAACTAAGTGTTTCTAATATAATGCTTGACTTGTAGGGTGAAGCAACCACCCTACAAGTTCATTATAACCTAAAGTAATTAAAAAGTCAATAGGAGGTGAAAAAAAATAACACTTGGTGAAAAAATAAGAGCAGTTAGAATTGAAAAGAAAATTTCACAAGCAGAACTTTCAAGACTTTCAGGTGTTCCACTTAGAACACTTCAAGATTGGGAATATGGAAAACGAAACCCATCAAGCATAAAGTTATATAAAGTATGTGAAATCTTAGAAATCAATATTAATGATTATATTAACAACAAATAAAAAACAAGTGCAGATTTCTCCAACGCCAATCTTTGAAATCTACACTTGTACAACACAGCACTCAAAAGAGCCTGCAAAGTAATTGTAAAACTCCTTTTTTATTATAAGCCCAAAAACGGCTTAAATACTAAAATTTCATCATAAACAAAATTTTTTTCAAAAATTTCAAAAAGTCCTTGACTTCTGTCCGTACACATATTATGATTTAATCACAGCAAGGGAAACACTCAAGCAAGTAAGACGGCAATTGCCAGAAAGGAGTACTTAATGGACGATAATATGACAAATGAACAAATGTACACTATGTTAAGAATGGTAGTTGAAATTCTTGAAGGTTGTAAAGACCTTGAAGAAGCCAAGGAAAAAATAAAAGCCTTATTAAATAAATAATAAGACTTAGCAAATCTACAAAGGAAATAACAAACTATGTACTTGCCACCCCTTGTTATTTCCCTCATAAGCTACTTTTATTATAACCTATGAAAAACAAAAAAGCAAGGAGGAAATTATAAAATGACCTCAAAAATGGGCAGACCAACAAAAAACCCTAAAACGCATAGGCTTGAAATTCGATTATCTGAAACAGAAAATCAGTTATTAAAAGACTGTACAGATATAACAGGATTAACAAGAACCGATGTTATTATTAAAGGGCTAAACCTACTTAAAGAACAATTAAACAAATAAAAAGAAGGGGCAGAGCTCCAAACTACCACATTCACAGCTCTACACCAACAATACCTTGAAAGAAACTTTCAACGGTCTAAATTCTATCATTTCATAACAAACAAAAATTATTTTCAAAAAAGCTCTTGACTTTGTCTACACAAATATTATAATGATCTTGAACAAGAGCAAGCAACACCCCTAGGAGTGTTGCAGAAAGGATAAGTAAATACAGTGGGCTACATAATGAAGCACGGCAAAAGAAAAAAGCCCCCACAAATCAACTGGAAACAGTTAATTGTAAAAGGCTTAATTCAAGTTGCTAAATCATTATTATTACTAAGCTTAAAAACAATACTTCAATACATTGTAGATAAGCTAAAGTAAACCTGTTGTGAGGTGCTCCAACACCTCACAACACCATTGTATAATAATTTTACAATAAAGTCAAGGGGTGATGAAATGAAAATTTTACTTATTATTTTTGACATAATAATAATATTCCTTTTATTGTTGGGAATAAGAAACATCATCAAGGGTTTATATCTCTATTTAAAAGAGAGGTGTAAATATGTCAAAAATGGGAAGACCAACGACTAGTCCACGTAATTTAGGAGGTTCTACAATATTTGACGTGATCATTATACTGTAATCCACATTATAGGCTCCATTTTAAGGGAGCAGTCAGCCATAGGCTGACTGTTAGTGAAATTTGACAAAGTCAAATTTTGCGATATGAGGTTTTTATAAACCATGATAATTGACAAAGAACCATAAAAGAAGGTGCAGAGCTCCAAACTATCACATTCACAGCTCTACACCACCAACACCTTTTTACAATATATGACTTATCCGAAGATAATGAAAGCTTGCTTTCGATTTTCGAAGATAAGTCACCGAGACGTCAGCCAAGGTGGTCATATTCTTTGTGCCAGCAAAGTGCTATGGAAACGAAGTAAAATAGCAACAGGAAGTTTTCAACTTCCTGTAATTGACTTATCTTCTGTAAGTTCCGAAACAGTCATCATATCTTCCCTTGGCAACTCATAAGCAGGTTGGATATATACCTGCTTAAAACAAATATATGTATAATACAAAAATTGATATTACCGGTCAATATAAACAAAACCATGTTGTAATTATTGTTACCCCCAAAAATTAAAAAT
>CAZGIC010000007.1:0-25138 GCA_964526435.1 uncultured Lachnospiraceae bacterium
ATAATTTAATGTGCTTACATTTCCTTACGATAAATGTTGGAATGGAGTATTCTTAATGCAACTGCCAGCTCTCCTGCTTCTATCTGCCCCGGTGCTGATGCCTTTCTTGCACAGCCGAAAGTAACTGCGGAGCCAAAAATTTCACCTGCAAGTCTGCTTACAACTCCTCTTCCGTCCATTGACATTGTAATTATCGGACATTCAGGATGCATAGAATGAAAAGTATCCGTAAGGTCAAGAAGATTGATTACATCCCTGTTATTATTAGGCATAACCGCCACCTTTGGAATGTCCGCTCCTAAAGAAATCATTTTCTCCATACGCTCAATAAGTATATCTTTCTCCGGAGTTTTTTCAAAATCATGGTTTGACATAACAATTATTATGTTGTTCTCATGTGCTGCTTCAACAAGTTCACTAACATAATTATCTCCTGCCATAAGTTCAATATCTACCATATCAATAAGTCCGCTTTCAATAGCATTTTTACTAATTCTGACATATTCGGCTTTTTCAACTTTCTGCATGCCGCCCTCATCAACAGTACGGAAAGAAAAAAGCAAGGGAATTCTGTCAATGAGTTTTCTGATAAGCATAAGCATTTCAATAAGGTTGTCCTTATTTGTGCATTCATCATACCAGTCAGCCCTAAATTCCACAATGTCCGGCTTTAATGATGCTATTGTCATTGCCTGAGATGTTATTTCATACTGAGTATGTCCCACAATAGGAATACAAACTTTAGGAATACCCTCTCCAATCTTAACGTTTCTGACTACAATTGGATTCATTATTACGCCTCCTGAATATTAAAGGAAATACAACTTCCCTAGCATATCGCTGATAAATATAGTATATCAACTTACAATAAATAAGTCAATAAATTTAAATTCAAAAAAAATTAAAAATAAAGCCTGATACCAAATAAAAGGTATCAGGCTAAAATCCATTTGCTTTCCTTGATTTAAATGTTATAAACAGCGTAATCTGCAAAATTTCTTTTACTCTTCTGCAAATATATACTCACTTATATTTTCAATATCGTCATAGTCAACAGCAAATGCTTTATTTCCCGCAAAGTAATATATTTTACCATTATACTTATAAGGTATTAAAGCAGTACCGTCATCAGAAACAGCAAAACTGCCTATTCTTTCAAATCCATCATCAAGGTCAACCTCAAACACATAACCGCCGTTAAATGTTACTGTTTCTTTATCAGAATTTTCATATATTGTAACAGGAAGTGTAAATACATTTTTTTCCTTGTCAAAATAGAATGATGAAATATCATTAAACATACTCGTTTCAATATTTCCTCTTCCCAGTTCCTGACTATAGAGCATAACAGGATTATCCTTATCTGAAATATCATATAAATTAACGCAGAGTTTATTGCTTCCGTTATCTACTGTTATAATATGATTATCATCATATGGATAAATAAGCAGATTTCCGTTTGAAATCCTTATTACACCGTTACCTCTCGGATTAGTAGGCTCCGTAAGGTCAACAGAGTATATTGACTGTCCTGTTTTTGCTGGCGTAAGGAAAAGTAAATTATTTGAAAATACTGCTGTATCAATATCCACACCTGAAACAATTTCATTGGCGTAACCGCATATTTCCATATTATTATTGAGTACATAAACATTTGTAATATTACGGTTAGTTCCTTTATTTTTATACTGTGTTGCAAGTCTTAGATAACCGGAATACTCATCCATTGAATTGTTATCCGGCAAATAACCTTTCACATTTCCCTTGCCTGAAGTATATATCTGTCCGTTTAACAATCCTAATCTGTATATAAATGTATTTTCAATGTTTTCGTTAGAGTCAAAAGCATTGTATCTGTTTTTGGCAATATAAACATTTTTGTTTGCCATATAAACATTTTCTCCTGCACATAAATATGACTTTATTTCACATGGAGAATTAATATCATTTATATTAATTGAAGATATAACAGTATAGCTGTCACCATCACCTTCAGGGAAATACTGCATAGTATCATAAGAAAGCTGCTGCAATTCCTCTCCTAATATTGAATCTGTATAATGGGGAGGATAGTAATGCCCGTTTTCATAAAGTTCCGCTATAGGAGTTTCTGTCATTATATAAATAAATTCATTGTTCTGTACGGAATTTTTGTAGTAGCCCTCTATTTCAACCTCTTTAAGTTTTATCGGTGTCAGCTTGTTTGAAATATCATACACACTAGCCACAGAACTATGAGTGAAAGCTGAATTTTCATTTTCCCCTGATTTGTTGCCCACTATAGTTAGGGTATTATTATATACATACATTTTTTCGCTTTCAAAATTTTCGTCAAATGCAATTGTTGAAACTACATTAAGAATATCATTCTCACTGCTTAATATATACAGTTTATTTTCTGTTCCGTAATAAATATATCCGTCAGAGGATTTTATTGTATTGCATTCACTGTTTTCCAAAAGCTGTACAGGAGTCAGCTCATTTTCATCACTGCTGTCGCTTATTTGTTTAAGAAGATTGCTGGTAGCAGAAACCTTTGCAATTTCTTTCATATTCTCTTCATTTGCAACATAAGGCAAATCATTTACCTGAGATTTAAGGCTGTTTATAAAGTCTTCACTTTCAGTATCGGTAAATGAATTTTTTTGATCGGATATTATTGCCATATCATCATAGTAATATATATATTTATCAAAAGCTGCCGCAAATACTTTAACAGGAACATATATACAGCCGTTTTTAATAAAAACTCTTTCTGTATATTCAATATTTTTTTCCTTTGAACTGTCAACAAGGTCAGCAGATGTTCTGTCAAGTACAAGAGCCTGATTATCAAGCCTTATAGTAGCAGTACAAGAAGCCAGATCCTCAGAATAAGCTGCATTGTATGCCGTACGGAAAAAAGATGTAGGCACATATATTGTCTGATTTTCAATAATAGGAACCATTGATGCATCATTTTTATCAATAAGCATCTGTGCCTTGTTTACCAGCATAACAGGACTGTTTTCATATATTACAACTGCAGAATCAAGCCTGTCCTCTACGGCAACTTCACTTGAATTAGACGGTGCAGATATAATTGCTTTGTTATGTGCAATCTGAAAAAAAAGTACTCCGCACAATATTATCGCATATATGGAAAGTATACCAAGGACCATTTTATTATTCATAGCTTCACCTCATTGAAGTTAATAAATATAGCTTGTAGGATCTGTAGTTTCACCGTTTATTCTTACTTCAAAGTGGCAGTGTACACCGGTAGAGTTGCCTGTAGTTCCGGCACCTGCAATAGTTTCACCTCTTGAAACCTGTTGTCCCACAGATACATATAATACATTATTATGTGCATATAATGTAGAATATCCATCTCCGTGGTCAATAATTACGCATTTTCCGTAACCGCCTCTCCAGCCTGAATAAATAACTGTTCCGCTTTCAGCTGCAACAACGTCCGTATTAAGTGTAGCCTTCAGATCAAGTCCTGAATGGAACTCTCCGGAACCGCTTATAGGACTGGTTCTGTAGCCATAGGTGTCATTTGGTGTATAGCCTGCATAAGCAGGAACGGGATACTGGTATTTTTTACCGTCTGAGCTGTATACCTTTCCTGCATTTCCGTTTGATATTGTTGTTGACTGCTGTGCTGCCTGTGCTGCCTTCTGTGCTTCTTCAGCAGCTTTTTGTGCCTTTTGAATAAGTTCCTTTACATATTGATCCTGTTCCTCAAGGTCGGCAATTTGTGCCTCATATGTAGCAGCATTTGAATTAAGCTGTTTAACTACAGCTGTTTTCTGTATAATCTTTGCATCAAGTTCCTGCTGTTTAGTAACCTGCTGAGCTTTTAAATCTTCGATTTCCTTTTTGTCAGCTGCTATTGATGCTACATTTTCATTTATAATTCTTTCAGCTTCAGTATATTCTGCAAGAAGTTCGTTGTCGTGGGTTATAAAACGGTTTGCATATTCTATTCTTGTAAGAAAATCTGAAAAGCTTTCAGCTCCAAGAATTACTTCCAGATAACCTGAGTCACCGTATTCATACATAACCCTTATTCTCTTTTTAAGAGTTTCGTACTGTTCATCTTTTACCTTTGTGGCTTCTTCCAGTTCTTTCTGGCTTTCTTCAAGTCTTGCCGTTGTTTGTTCAAGTTTGTTATTGATCTGAGTCAACTGTGCCTGAACTGTAGCAAGTTCTCTGTCAAGCTGCTCCACTTCTGACTGAGCCTCTTCCTTCTGTGAATTTGTTTCATTAAGCTTTTGCTGAACCTGTGAAATCTGTGACTGAAAAGCCGAACTTTTCTCCTGCAACGAGGATATTGACTCTGCTCTTACACAGGTACCCGAAAGCATAAGTACCATTGACAATGTAAATCCAATAAACCTTTTATTCATAATAATTCTCACTTCTTTTATAAAATTTTTAATTACACTATATTTCTTAATGCAGGGACTGAAAAATATATTTTCAGCCCCTTATAAAACAATATATTAATTTTAAAAACTTTTATTTTAACAGTAACTTCTTTATTTTATACATTAAGGTGCTTCCTTATTGAACTTATACTTCCTACTGCACCTATAAGCATTCCCAAAATAAGGGCAAGAGGAATAACTCCCGTAAAAATATCCATTGCCGGTTTAAGGTTAGCTATGCTGTTTAAAACAGAATAATCTGTAGTAAAGAAGTCATAAAGTTTAATATAACCTAATATACATATTACAGAAGGTATTATAGCTCCTATAAGACCTATAATAACACCTTCAATTATAAACGGCCATCTTATAAACCAGTCTGTCGCACCTACATACTTCATAATACCTATTTCTGTTTTCCTTATAAAAACAGTAAGTTTGATGGTATTCATAATAATTCCTATGGAAACAATACCTAATATTACAATAAGTACTACAGATACAAGCTTAAAAGCTGTATCAAGAGTAATAAGAGTATCTGTTATCTGCTGTGCATGGCTTATAAGCTCTATACCCTGATATTCATAATCATCATCGCCAATTTCAACAGAACCTGAAGATACTGTACCTGTTTCTTCTGTATCTGTACCTGTTTCTCCCTCAGTCTGATCTGCTGTTTCAGCAGCTGTATCTGTCTGTGCTGTTTCTTCAGCAGACTGATCTGCAGTTTCTGTACCTGCATCTGCCTGAGTTATTTCCTCTGAAGCAGTTTCTTCAGAATCTGTTACCGCACTTTGTTCCTCTGCACTTTCAACTTCAGGAGTATCAGCTTCTGCTATACCCAAAATCTGCTTTTCAAAATCTATCTGAATCTGTTCCGCTTTTTTTATAAAGCTGCTCTGATATGTAATGTCTTTGAGCCTTACTTCAATAGATCTCGGAAGAGGATTGTCATCTTCTAACCCCTCAAGGAGTTCCGCAGTATACATATCTTTAGCATCTTCAAGGGCTTCATCTGCAGATTTAAATGTTACAGAACTGACTTCCGGAAGATTTCTAAGTTCCATAATAAGGGAATCCACATCTTCCTGTGTAGGTTCATCACCAAGGAAAAGAGTGACCCCTACTTCTGACTCTATCTGAGTAAGCATATAATCAACATTTGTTATGATACACAAGGATAATATTACAATAAATATACAGGCACTTACAATTACAATAGAGGCAAAACTCATAAGACCATTTTTGAATATACCTCTTAAGCCCTGATTAATATAGTATTTCCATGTTCTCAGCTTCATCGTCATATCCACCTCCTTTGACATCTCTAAGGACAATGCCCTTGTTTATTGTGACAACTCTTTTCTGCATTTTGTCTACAATATCCTTTGCGTGAGTGGAAATTACGACGGTTGTACCGTTTCTGTTGATTTCTTCTATCAGATCCATAATCTCCCATGCTGTATCAGGGTCAAGATTACCTGTAGGCTCATCAGCAAGAAGAATAGGCGGTCTGTTTATAATAGCTCTTGCAAGAGCAACTCTCTGCTGCTCTCCGCCTGAAAGCTGATTTGGATAGGCATTTATCTTTTTTGCAAGACCTACCATAGCAAGAATTTGCGGAACATTTCTTCTTATAATTTTAGGATTTGTTTCAACTACCTGCATAGCAAAAGCAACATTTTCATATACTGTCTTTGAAGGCAGTAAGCGGAAATCCTGAAACACTACACCTATCTTACGCCTTAAATATGGTATCTGACGTCTTTTGATTTTTGTAATATCTGTTCCGTTTATTATAATGTTACCATCTGTTGGCTCAACCTCCTTAAGCAGAAGCCTTATAAAGGTTGATTTACCTGAACCTGAAGAACCTACTACAAATACAAATTCCCCCCGTTCAATGTGTAAATTGAAGTCACGCAAGCCTACAGCACCATTTTCGTAAACTTTTGTGACATTCTCCATCTTTATCATAGAGATAAACATCCTTTCTTTTTGGGAAAGCCCTGTTCAGGGCTTAATCAATACATATAATTTTCCCTGTAATTAAGATATTTGCTTACCATAAGCATAATTTTGAATATGATCGCATCATCAAACTTTCTCAGATCAAGACCTGTCATTTTTTCAAGTTTATCCAGTCTGTATACAAGTGTGTTTCTGTGTATATAGAGCTGACGTGATGTTTCTGACACATTAAGATTGTTTTCAAAGAATTTGTTTACAGTAGTCAGAGTTTCATCATCAAACTGGTCAATTGATGCCCCGTGAAGGACTTCATTTACAAACATTTTACATAATGAACCGTCAAGCTGGTAAATAAGTCTGCCAATGCCAAGCTGTTCATAGTTAACAACATTTTTATTTTCTTCAAATATTTTTCCAACTTCAAGAGCAAGTTTAGCTTCCTTATATGATAATGATACATTTTTAAGATCATTTACAGCTGTACCTATTGAAACATATATGTTTGTCATAGCCTCAGCTGTAAGTGTATCATATATGCTCTTTGCAATTGCTTCAATTTCTTCTCTGCCGTCTTTTTCCTTAATTTCTTTAACAAGTATAATGCTTTTTTCATCCACGGCTGTAACAAAATCCTTCTGCTTTGAAGGGAAAATACTTCTTACAATTTCAACCACATTAAGATCCTTATCAATTTCTGTTTCAATAAGGTATACTATTCTCCTGGCTGAATTTTCAATATGAAGTTTTTTTGCTCTTGAGTATATATCAACAAGAAGCAGATTGTCAAGAAGTAAATTCTTAATAAAGTTATCTCTGTCATATCTTTCTTTATACGCCACAAGAAGATTCTGAATCTGAAACGCCGTCATTTTCCCTATACGATAGGTTTCCTCATCATCGCCCTTGATCATAACAATGTATTCTGCTGAACCATTATCAAATACCTTAAAATACTGATAACCCTGTACAAGCTGATTTTCTGCCGGACTTGCCACAAATATATCCGCATTTTCTATAGTTTTATTAACCATATCTTCTTCTGTGGTGGCTACAATTTTACCCTCTCTTTCAGCAACACTTAATTCACGTCTGGTTATATTTTTAAGTCCGTCAATAGTGCTCTGTAATATTTGATTTGAAATCATCCCCATAATCCTCCTTTTAAATATATAATGTGATAGGTTCAAAAAATATTTGTCCCATGACACAGGCAGCTCTCTTTGTTTTTTCCACTCTTATAAACCTTAAAAACATTCAAAATACGCTGATTCCGATAAAAAGCGGATTTTTCACCTTTTTTATGTTTTCAAAAGTTACATATTTTTCATTCCATATGGAAAATATGCCCTGCTGCCCCGGCATCATACAAATTGCAACATATACCTTTTTATATTTTATAACAAATCTGCTTAAAAATAAAGAGAAATCAGAAAAATTTTTAAGTAATTATTGAAAATTTAATCTGTTTTTAATATTTTGTAAAGAAAATTTAATATGGGATATGGTTCAACAAGGAATAATTGTGGTATAATCATATCATAGAAATAAATATCAATTTACATAGATGGACCGGAGGAATTAAAATGGCAAACAGCAAAAAAAAAATAGAGGTAGTAATCGGAGGCAGAGCTTATAACCTTGCAGGACTTGAAAGTCCGGAATATATCGAAATGGTTGCAAAATATCTTGACAGCAAAATCAATGAATTAAAAGCATCTTCAACTCCCAATATTGTGTATGATGAGTCTTTCCCCATTATACTTGCCCTTAATATTGCAGACGATTTATTTAAGGAAAAGGAAAACAAATCAAACACAAGTACAGTAATTACCAAAGAAAACGAAAACAGTGTCGTTGCAGACCTTTCAAAACGACTTAATGACCAATCCAAAGAATTGACAGAGTTAAAAAATCAGTACAGTATTAAAGTAAATGACTATAATATTCTTCTTGATCAGTATGAGGCTAAAAGCAAGGAAGTAGACGGACTTAAAACAACTATTATAAATCTTGAAGATGTAATTGAAAAGTTTGAAAGAAAGACCGATATGCTTAACGGTGATATAAGTGAATTAAACGGCAAGGTTGATGAGAAATCACAGTACATAACCGACCTTAATGCTAAAATCAACAGTAAAAATCAGGAACTTAATGCCTTAAGCAAAAAGCTTAATGAAAAGAATGTTGCTTTAAGTGAACTTAATCAAAAGGCAGCAGAAAAGAATATAAAACTCAACAATGTAAATAAGGAAAGAGATGACCTTGCTGTTAAACTTAAAAGTGCAAACGGCAATATAAAGAATCTTGAAACAGAAATCGAAAAGCTTAAAAAAGAAAACAAGGATCTTGCAGGCGAAAAAGAGAATCTCAGAAAAGATGTTGCATCAGTAAAAGATCAGTTTGATACATTTAAGAGCAGTCTTGACATTAATAACGAAAATCAGCTTAAGGCGGCTTTTGCAAGAGTCAAGGCGGAAAATATAGAGCTTATGAGAAAAATCGAAAGTCTGGAAACCAAACTTGAAAATAAATAACAGGTGAAAATCATGAAAAAGCCGGAAATTTTAGCCCCTACAGGCACAATTGAAAGCGTCACAGCCGCATTAAACGGAGGCTGTGACGCAATATATATAGGCGGAAAGGATTTTAATGCCAGAAAGTACGCTTCAAACCCCTCTGATAATGAGCTTAAAGATATTATTGATATCTGCCATTTAAGAGGGGTTAAGGTATTTATTACACTTAATATTTTATATAAAGAAAAAGAATTACAGCAGGTTCTTGATTTTGTAAAAAAAGTATATAACTTTGGTGCTGACGGACTTATTATTCAGGATTTGGGAATGTTTTCACTTGTTAAAAAATATTTTCCTGATATTATAAAAAGTGCTTCAACTCAAATGTCTGTACACAACAAGGAAGGTGTACAGCTTTTATCCCAACTGGGATATGAAAGGATTGTTCTGGCAAGAGAACTAAGCCTTAATGAAGTGAAAGAAATAAACAATATAAAAGGAAATACGGAAATAGAAGCCTTTGCCCATGGTGCCCTTTGTGTCTGTTACAGCGGACGCTGTCTTATGAGCAGCATTATAGGTCAGAGAAGCGGCAACAGGGGACGCTGTGCCCAGCCCTGCAGAATGGACTATACATTTGTAAAAAACAATAAGATTATAAAAAAGGGATGCCTTCTTTCCCCAAAGGATATTTCTTCCCTTGAAATAATTGACAAAATTGCAGAAACAGGAGTAGACAGCCTGAAAATAGAAGGCAGAATGAAAAGTCCCGAATATGTTTATGAAGTGGTATCACAATACAGAAAATATATTGATGAATTATATGACAAGGGCAGCTTAAATATTAAAAACCAGGATATAAAGGAACTTACACAAATATTCAACAGAGGAGGTTCATCTTCAAAGGGATATTACAATTGCTTTTCGGGACAGTCAATGATGAGCAGTTCCCCTAAAAGCAGCGGTATTGAAATAGGAAGAGTTACGGAATACAACAGCAAAAAAGGAATATGCCAAATAAAGCTTACAGAGCCTGTTACCGCAGGGGACGGTATTGAAATCTGGTCAGAAAAACATACAGGTACAGGAATAAACAGAAATGCTGTAAAGGGTGAAATAATCACTGTAAATATTGAAGGCAGAATAAAAAAAGGTGACAGAGTATTTAAATCCTTTGACAAGGCATTAAATGATAAACTCAAAAAAACTTACCAAAAAATCACAAGAAAAATGAAAGTAAAAATTAAGGCAAAAATTGACACTGACGAAAGTTACATTGAATTTACAGAATATGGTATCAAAGTATATGGACAAAGTGCCGATAATGCACAAAATCAGCCTCTGACCGAAGAAAGCATAATTTCAAAACTTTCAAAAACAGGAGATACTCCCTTTGAATTTGACTTTGAAGAGTGTCTTACAGGAAATAACATATATATGCCCGTTTCTGCCTTAAACAGTTTAAGGCGTGAAGCCTGCGAAAAACTTGAAGAACATATTGTTAAAAGTTTTGAAAGGAAAAGTGAAAGAGCAGAATACAAAACCGATGATTTTGAAAAAGCAGACAGCGTAACCGTAACTGCCAAAGTCAGGACCATGGATCAGCTTAAAGCCTGTGTAAATGCAGGCATCAAAAAAATATACTGCGAAACAGACATTGATATGAAAACTGCCTATGCTATCTGTAAAGAAAATGGAATTAAAATGTTTACAGCACTTCCTTATATTTCAAGAAACGGTTATGAGCATATTATTGACATAAATGATAACTGTGACGGATATTTAATAAGAAGTTTCTGCAAAGTAAATACAGAAAAAGAGATTTCTGCCGATTATCCCCTTAACATAATGAACAGAGCTTCCGTCAGCGAAACAAGAAAAATATACGGAAAAGGCATTGTAACCCTTTCTCCTGAACTTAATACAAGGGAACTTAAGGAAATTGCAGATAAAAACTGTGAAATAGTTGTCTACGGCAGACTGCCGCTAATGACTACCCATCAGTGTCCCGTTGGACTTTATGAGGGAGAAAAAAGCAGTAAAAAATACTGCAAATTAAAAAATAAAGAGGCAGATTACAGACTTATTGACAGAACAAAAGCAGAATTTCCTGTAATAAGGGACTGTAATGAATGTGTTGCTTTTATATTGAATTCCGCACCATTGTATATTCTCAATAAAGCTGATGAAATACTTGAAATCGGTGCAGGGTTTATGCGAATGGAATTTACTGTTGAAAATTATGATGAAACATTTGCAATAGCCAGAGAACACATTAACGTTTTAGAAAAAGGAATGAAACCAAAGGATATAAAACATATTACAGGGGAAATAACCGGCGGTCATTTCAACAGAGGAGTGCTTTAAATGATAGATTTGTTTATTATTATTTCAAAATATCTGTTTATATTTTACATTGCATTATTTGTGCTGTGCGGATTTATGATAAATCTTAAAAGACAGGATATGGTAAAATTTAATATAGCAATAGGCTTAAGCAATCAGAGGATATGTATAATACTTTTTCATATTACAGCAAGTGTAATACTTATATCTTCTCAGCTTGAATACGATATGCAGCCTGTTATACTATACTGTGTTATAGGTTTCTTTCTTATAATAGGCGGAAACATTCTTACTGCAAAGCTTTATCCCAACGGAAGTCATCTTCTTTATAACTGCATTTTCTTTCTTATGGATATGGGACTTATTATGCTTTACAGGCTTAATACCGATCTTGCCACAAAACAGCTTATATGGAATATTCTCGGTATAATAATGTTAATTATAATACCTAAAGTTCTTTCTGTCCTTCCTAATCTTGACAGATTCAGAAAAATTTACATTATATGGGCATTTGCCCTCCTTATAGCAACCCTTGTATTTGGTGTTGTTTCAGGAGGATCCAAAAACTGGATAGATATAGGTCCTATAGGCTTTCAGCCTTCTGAAATCATAAAGGTATTTTTTGTTTTTTACCTTGCATCTGCTTTTGCAGACAAGACAAATATCAAAAAACTTATTGTACCGACTGTTTTAAGCGGTGCTATTGTCCTTATTCTTGTAGGAGGTCAAAATGATCTTGGTGCCGCCCTTATATTTTATATGACATTTGTTGTACTGCTTTTTATTGCCACTTCCAATTATTTTTATCTTCTTGGAGGACTTGCCTTTATAAGCGTTGCCGCAAGTGCTGCCTATAAGCTTTTTTCACATATAAGGGTAAGAGTTGAAGCATGGCAGAATCCATGGCTTGATGTTGCAGATACAGGCTATCAGATAGCTCAGTCACTTTTTGCCATATGTACATGGGGCATTACAGGAAGCGGATTTACAAGAGGATATGCAGACTCTATTCCCGTTGTTGAACGAGATTTTATATTTGCGGCAATATGCGAAGAATTCGGTGTAATATTTGCTGTTGGGCTTATATTTATATTTATGCTTGTACTTCTTGAGGGAGCAAGAGGTGCTCTTGAAAACAACAACAGATTTTTAAGTCTTGTTTGTGCAGGCTTCACAGCTCTTATTGCCTTCCAGGCTTTCCTTATTATAGGAGGCGTAATTAAATTTATACCTCTTACAGGTGTAACACTGCCCTTTGTAAGTTACGGCGGTACATCAATTGTTATAAGCTACATAATCATTGCTGTAATGCAGTGGGTAATAATGAGAAACAGCGAATATTCAGAAAACAGGGTTTCAGAAAACGCACACGAAAAAGTAAAACACTCTCAGCCCAAAAAACAGTCAAAAGCTTTAAAAGAAAGGTCAGTCAAAAATTCCGCTGCAAAAAGGAACACAGCACAGGAAAAAACTGCTAATGAAAGTTTTATTGAAAGACCTTCAAGAAAAAGAACACAGACAAAAAAGACTCCCCCTGATGTAGGAGGCAGACCCGAAAGCTACAACAGGAAAAGGAGGGACTATTAATGCGAAATTCAATCAAAAAAATATTCTGGGTCTATATAGTTATTTTTCTTCTGCTTATAATTTATCTGCTTAAGCTCAGTTTATATGATTCACACAATTTTGTGTCAAACCCCTATAACCCCAGACTTTCTCAAAGCACTGAGGGAATAAAAAGAGGCTCCATATATGATGCAAACGGCGATGTAATTGCCGAGGATGTAAAGCAGGAAGACGGAACCTTTAAAAGAGTTTACACAAATGCCGAGTACTATGCCCACGTTGTAGGCTATACAGTAAACGGAAAGGCTGGAGTTGAGTCAAAATACAATTTCAGGCTTGAAACAGTAAGCAATGAATTTTTGCAAAGGCTTGGAAATCTGCTTCTTGGCAGAGATATTGAAGGCAACAGCCTTGTACTCACAATAGACAACCGACTTCAGGAAATCGCAGGAGAACAGCTTGGTAATCAGAGAGGTGCCATTGTTGCCATGGAGCCTTCAACAGGCAAAATTCTTGCCATGGTATCAAATCCCACCTTTGACAGCAATGAAGTTGAAGAAAACTGGGAAGAGCTTAACAGTGATGAAGAAAATTCACCTCTTTTAAACAGAGCAACTCAGGGACTTTACCCTCCCGGCTCCGTATTTAAAATTGTAACAGCCGCAGCAGCACTGCAGACTGACAGCTCCCTTTATGATTTTGAAATCGACTGTGAAGGTGAAGAACAGTATGGCTACAGTACCATTCACTGCTATAACGGCAAGGCTCATGGTAATGTAAAAATGGATTCTGCTTTTGCAAAAAGCTGTAATATATTCTTTGCCGACATCGGCTTAAAAATAGGTGCAAGAAACCTTATAGATATGGCAGATTCTTTCGGTTTTAACAAGGATATAGGGTTTGCCCTTGAATACAGCAGATCATCTTTTGCTCTGACAGAGGGTGCAGAGGAAATGGACATAGTTGAAACATCATTCGGACAGGGCAAGACCCTTGTTACCCCTCTTTTTATGGCTATGATCACATCTGCCATAGCAAACAACGGTATGATGATGCAGCCTTATGTTGTAGACTACAGCCTTACACCATCAGGAGGTATAAGAAACAGAACTATACCTGAAAAGCTGAATCAGGCAATTTCACCTGAACTTGCTGAACAAATAAAGGAGTTTATGTGCGATGTTGTTGAATACGGTACGGCAACAAATGCTTCTTTCAGTGTAAGCGGACAAGTAGATACAGATAACAGTATTTCAGGTTCTTCCGCCACAACAGCCGCCTACTCAGGCGAAATAAAAGTAGCAGGAAAAACAGGTACCGCTGAAAATTCCCAGGGGGACGATCACGCATGGTTTGTTGCCTTTGCTCCTGCCGATGACCCTAAAATTGCAGTTGCTGTACTTCTTGAAAATGCAGGAAGCGGAAGCAATGCAATTCCTGCCGGAAGAGAAATAATGAAAGAATATATACAGAATTTAACAAATTAGTAAAACCATAATCTGCTAATTAAAAAACCTCAGAAATATTTATTTTGGCTGAAAGTAATAAGTAACTTTTTTATTACTTTCAGCCTTTTATTTTTGAAAAGCAACCCCTTTCAATTATTGCAATTTATGTACAATTATGCTAAAATATATACAGTTTTTTAAGGAGGACTAAAATATGAGTGCTAAAAAACTGTGTATTATGGGGCTGCTTATAGCACTGACCTGTGTTGCAACAATGGTAATTAAAGTTCCCATAACTGCAACAGGCGGCTATGTAAATATAGGGGACAGTATGGTGCTTATATGTGCAGTGTTTTTCGGACCTGAATACGGACTTATTGCAGGAGGAATAGGCTCTGCTCTCGGGGATATTCTGGGAGGCTATTTTAACTGGGCAATTGCTACACTTATTATCAAGGGTATTGAGGGCTTTGCCGTTGCTAAAATTGCAGGAACTTCAGTCAGGGGAAATTTTCTTAATATCAGAAAAATATCTGCTTGTATTATAGGTCTTGTATGGATGGTGGCAGGTTATTTTGCTGCAGATTATATAATAGGAGGCAGTATTGCCGCAAGCATTGCAGGAATATCAGCAAATGCAATTCAGGCTGTATTTGCTTTCATTGTATTTAGTGTTCTTGGATTTGCCCTTTATAAAGCAAAAATTCAGAATTATATTTAATAAAAAAGTTTAAACTATTCTAAAGATTTATAGTATTTAAAGGAAAGAGGTAATGTATATGGACAGCAGATTTGTTGAGCTTGCAAAAAATATTGTAAATTACAGTTGTCACGTTGAAAAAGGCGAAAAGGTGCTTATAAACTGCAACGGCACATCAGCTTTTCCCCTTGTAAAAGCACTTATAAAGGAAATATATAACGCAGGTGCATATCCCTTTGTAGAAATAAAGTCAAATGTTATACAAAGGGAGCTTTTAATGGGATGCAGTGAAGAGCAGTTTGATGAAATAAAGGAAATTGACAACGCAAGAATGGCTTTAATGGATGCTTACATCGGTATCGGATGTAACGACAACACATCAGAGCTTGCAGATGTTCCGGGCGAAAAGCAGGCAATATGGTCAAAATGCTATGACAACGGAATTCTCGAAACAAGGTTAAAAAAGAAATGGGTCGTTTTAAGATACCCAAACAATTCTCTTGCCCAGTCAGCAGGAACAAGTCTTGAAGCCTTTGAAGATTTTTATTTTAAGGTTTGCAACCTTGACTACAGCAAGATGAGCAAGGCAATGGATAACCTTGTTGCTCTTATGAACAAGACAGACAAGGTAAGAATTGTTGCAAAGGATACAGATCTTACATTCAGTATCAAAGACATTCCTGCTATTAAGTGTGCAGGAGAAATGAATATTCCTGACGGTGAAGTTTATACTGCACCTGTAAAGGACAGTGTAAACGGTACAATTGCTTACAACACTCCTACAGAATATCAGGGTGTAACATATACCGATGTTAAGCTTAAATTTGAGAACGGCAAAATCGTTGAGGCAACTGCCAATGACAATGAAAGAGTAAACAAAGTATTTGACACCGACGAGGGTGCAAGATATGTAGGCGAGTTTGCCATAGGTGTAAACCCTTTCATTACTAAGGCAATGAAAAACATACTCTTTGATGAAAAAATAAGAGGTTCAATTCACTTTACCCCAGGAAATGCCTATGAAGATGCCGACAATGGCAACAGAAGTGCCATTCACTGGGATCTGGTTCTTATACAGACAGAAGAATACGGCGGAGGAGAAATTTACTTTGACGACGTTTTAATAAGAAAAGACGGTATATTTGTTATTGATGAGTTAAAGTGCCTTAATCCCGAAAATCTTATGTAATATAAAAAAACTGCCATAATGGCAGTTTTTTTATTGCAATTTGTATGATTATTATGTATAATTAAATATAAAAGAAAGGAAGGGATAAATATGAAAAAAAGTTTTACAGCCATGATCCTGATGTTTTCTCTCTTTATTTCATCTGCTGATGTTTACGGGGCAGGTTTAAAAATAAACGAGGACGGTACTAAAGAAATTATTAATGATAATCTGTCAATTTATGATATAGAAACAGAAACCGAAAATATTGAAATTGACGATGTAATTACTTCATATAACATTTTGCCTTATGCAGAAACAGAAAGTAATCATGGTTATTATTACGATCAGCTAAGCGAAACAGACAAATATATATACGATGAAATAGATAAAAATATTGATTCACTTCTTAACAGAGAGATAACCAGAATTACAGTCAATATGACAGATAAAAAAATATATACTACAGATAATTATGATTTTTTTAAGGCTCCCGTTGCCTATGTCAAATATGACCACACAGAGGATTTCTGGCTTGACACAACAATAAGATGTAGCACGATTTTTTATACTTCAAACAACCAGATCGCCTACATATATTATTACTTTGGTGAAAATAACAATAGTGTAGGAAGCACATATGCAGACCCCTATACTCAGGAAACAGCTTCTGAAGAAATAGAAAATGTTAATTCAAAAACAAATGATATAATAAGCGATATACCGGAAAATGCAACAACATATAAAAAACTTCAAATAATAAATAACTGGCTTGTGGACAACAACAGCTATAATCCATATGTAGCAGCAGGTGATGAAGAGTCCTATAATAAAGCAAGCAAAGTTGCCTGGATGCTGACATCCGGTCTTTTATACGGAAACGGAGAAGATGATACCATGTATCCTGTGTGTGAAGGCTATGCTGAAGCTTTTAAACTCCTTTGTGACAGCATGGATATACCTTGCGTTATAATTACAAGCGAAACCCATGAATGGAATGCTGTACAAATGGATGACGGTAACTGGTACTATGTAGATGTGACATTTAATGACCCTATAATTACAGGAAATAATGAAGATGCTATAAAAGCAACAATAGAACTGTACAGATACAGGCATTTTCTTATAGGAACAGATAATCAGTATATAGCTAATGATGTGGACCATGAGGTAAGTATGGAGGAATATCTTGAACCACCCAATATTTCAAAAAATGATTATGTCTACAGCAACACAGGTGATGCTGATATGGACGGCTATTTAACCGAAAAAGACGCTGCCCTTATGCTTAAACATATATCAGGTATAAGCAAAATGTCATCAGAACAGTCCGCTTCAGGTGATATTAACGGTGACGAAGAAATAACCCTTATCGATGTTACTATGCTTCTCAGCAAAATAAATTAATAAAACTGTTAAAACGCTGCAATTGTGTATGTACATGCAGCGTTTTTATATTTCTAATTATATTCTTTAATTGCCTTTATAAGTGCTTCCATCTGTTCCTGTGTACCTATTGTTATTCTCAGATATTCTTTTATCCTTGGTTTATTAAAGTATCTTACATATATATTTTTTGACTTAAGGTATTCAAAAAGCTTTTCAGCACTTATATTTTTGTTTGTTGTAAATATAAAGTTAGCCTTGCTTGGAAGAGTTTCAAATCCAAGCTTTGAAAGTTCAGCAACTGTCCATTCTCTTGTTTTTATAATTTTATTCACACATTCATTAAAATAATCCTTATCTTTAGCAGCTGCTGTTGCAGCAGCTTGTGAAAGAGAATTAAGAGTGTAGCTGTTAAAACTGTTTTTTACAGCTTCAAGGGCATCAATAAGTTCAGATGAAGCAAAAGCATATCCAACTCTTATGCCTGCAAGTGCTCTTGACTTTGAATATGTCTGCACCACAACAAGGTTATCATATTTGTGTATAAGCTCTGCTGCACTTTTGCCGCCAAAGTCAATGTAAGCCTCATCAACTATAACAATAACATCTTCATTGTGCTTTATTATATCCTCAATATCAGAAAGCTCCATATAAACAGCTGTAGGAGCATTTGGATTAGTTATGACTATACCGCCGTTTTCTCTGTAATAATCTTCCTTAACAAAACAGAAGTTACTGTCAAGAGGCACTCTCTCATAGGGGATATTGTAAAGATTGCACCATACATCATAAAATGAGTATGTTATATCCGGGAAAAGAACAGGCTTATCTGAATTAAAAAATGTCATAAAACAAAGAGCAAGAACTTCGTCTGAACCATTGCCCAAAAATATTTCCCTTTCATTTACAGTATAGTTTTCAGTAAGTGCTGATTTAAGTTCAGGGCACACAAAACTTGGATAAAGTCTTAAATTTGTGCAGTCATATTCCCCAATAACTTTCTGAACTTCAGGGGAGGGAGCATAGGGGCTTTCATTGGTATTAAGCTTTATTATATTTTTCTCAGTAGGCTGTTCCCCGGGAACATATGGAGCTATTTTACGTATATTTTCTTTCCATTTCTGCATTTTATTCACCTCACGATTTTATACAACTTAAAACAGTATAACATATTTTTAAGGTTTTGTGTAGGGAAATGTCATATAAATTCAGTTGTTTTTGAAGATTATGTCAATAAGCATATAAATTAAAATAAAGGAGTTTAATATAATTATTAAGAAAACATTAATTTATCAGCACTCAAATAAATTGAGTGCCAGAAAACTCTTGACATTTCAAAACTTGTATGTATAATTATATATAGAAGAATACAAATTTAGATTTTAATATCGGATATTTTAAGGAGATGTTTATATGGAAAAAGGCAATTTATCTATCAACAGTGAAAATATCTTTCCTATAATAAAGAAATGGCTGTATTCAGATACAGATATATTTTTAAGAGAACTTGTCAGCAATGCCTGTGATGCTATCTCAAAGCTTAAAAAGCTCGAAACAATGGGGCAATTTAAAATTGATGAAAACGCAAATCTCAGAGTAATTGTAAGACTTGATGAAAAAGCTAAAACAATACAGATAATTGATAACGGTATCGGTATGACTGCCGATGAAATCAAGAAATATATTACAGAAATAGCTTTTTCAGGAGCTACTGACTTTATTACAAAATATCAGGATCAGTTTGAAAACGGAAGCGATATTATAGGTCACTTCGGACTTGGTTTCTATTCAGCCTTTATGGTTGCCGATAAGGTTCAAATAGATTCAAAGAGCTATTTGCCTGATACACAAAGTGCAAAGTGGATATGTGACGGCGGTATTGAATATGAAATGGATGAAAGCGACAGACTTGACAGAGGCACTACTGTAACTCTTTACATTTCAGATGAAAATAAGGAATTTTTAAACGGCTGGAAAATAAAGGAGATACTTGCAAAGTACTGCAGCTTTATGCCTGTTGAAATTTATTTTGAGGATGCTTCCAAAAATGATGATGAACAGGAAGATAAACCTGTAAACGATACAACTCCTCTCTGGCTTAAAAAACCAAGTGAGTGTACTGATGAAGAATACAAGGAATTTTATCACAAAGTATTTACAGACTTTAATGACCCTCTGTTCTGGATCCATCTGAATATGGACTATCCTTTCAGATTAAAGGGTATCCTTTACTTCCCTAAGCTTAAGCATGAACTTGAGTCAATTGAGGGACAGGTCAAGCTTTATAACAATCAGGTATTTATTGCCGACAATTTAAAGGAAGTAATTCCTGAATTCCTTCTTTTGTTAAAGGGTACAATTGACTGTCCTGATCTGCCCCTTAATGTAAGCAGAAGCTTTTTACAAAATGACGGTTATGTAACCAAAATGAGTAAATACATTACAAAGAAAGTAGCCGACAAGCTTAACTCACTGTTCAAGAAATCAAGAGATGAGTATGAGAAATTCTGGGATGACATAAGTCCTTTTATTAAATACGGTGCTATGAGAGAACATGACTTTTATGAAAAAGTTAAGGACAGCCTTCTTTTTAAGACAACAGAAGGTAATTATGTAACATTAACGGAATACACAGATAAAAACAAGGATAAAGCCGAAAATAAAGTTTTCTATGTATCAGATATACAACAGCAGGCACAGTATATAAAGATGTTTAAGGACCAGGGTATGGATGCCGTTGTTCTGGATACAAGGCTTGATGTTCCTTATGTAAGTTTCCTTGAGGCATACAGCGGAGGAGTTAAATTTGAAAGAATAGATTCTGCTGTATCTGAAATGCTTAAATCAGACAAAGAAGCCGAAATCGATACTGAATCCATCGAAAATCTTTTTAAGGACGCTCTTAAAAAGGAGGATTTAAAACTCAAGGTTGAAAACCTTAAGTCAGATGAGGTTTCAGCTATGATTGAACTTAGCGAACAAAGCAGAAGAATGCAGGAAATGTCTGCAATGTATGGTATGGACAACAGAACATTCCCAAGTGATGAAACTCTTGTGTTAAATGCAAACAACAATGTTGTAAAACTCCTTCTTAATATGAAAGACAGCAGAAAAGATGAAGCAGAAATGATATGCAGGCAGATATACGACCTTGCTGTAATGAGTCATAAACCTTTATCTCAGGAAGAAATGACTGAATTTATTTCAAGGAGTAACAAAATTATGGAGCTTCTGGCAGAAAAATAGTGTGCTTTGGTACTTGAAAATGTGTGCTCTGTCGTGTATACTGTAAGTTATGTAGTTGTTTATGATTTGAATTGAGGTGTGTTAAATGGATAATATGAGAATTATGCCGATTTTATTACTTGACGAAATAGTTCCCTATCCTAAGTGTAATTACACTATAAGTATAGATGACGGCGAGTATGTTGAAGCTGTTAAGGCAGCTATGGGTGCTGACAGTTACTTAATGCTTGTTAATGCTAAAAATTATGATATGGGAATGACTGAAAATAATATTTTCAGAATCGGAACCATTGCCAGAATAAAGAATGCAATGAGAGGACTTGACGGAGGGATTAAACTTTCTGTAAACTGTATTGAAAGAGCTTACATTGACAGTGTTCAGAAAAGCGATGACTTTACACTCTGCCAGGTTGAATCAATTGTTGAAATAAAAACAGCAGATGAAACTAAAGAATCAGCTTCTGTTGAAATCCTTAAGGAATTGTTTGCAAAATACAGAGGGGTTGTGCCAATGATACAGCCGGCTCTTGTAAACGATGTTAAGAAAACAACAGATTTAGGCATCTTGTGTGATAAGCTCAGTGACAAGCTTGTACACAATTTTGATGATAAGAGAGCCATTCTTGAAGAAACCGATATTTATGAAAGAGCTCTTCTCACTATAAGTATGCTCGAAAAGGAAATTGAAAGAGCAAATGTAAAAAATGAAATTATGCTTAAAGCAAAAGAAAATATGGAAGAAGCTCAGAAAGAATATTTCCTCAGAGAAGAACTGAAAGCCATAAATGAAGAACTGGGGGACAAGAGCGGTACAGGCGAAGAAATAAAGGGTTACAGAGAAAAAATGAAAAAGCTCAATATGCCTGAATATGCTGTTGAAAAACTTGAAAAAGAATTTCAGCGTCTTCAGAGGGCAAGTCAGGGCGGTGCAGAAGGTTCTGTAATAAGAGATTATATTGACAACGTGCTTGCACTTCCATGGGGAAATATGACAGAAGAAAATCATTCCCTTAAGAGAGCTGAACAGATACTTAATAAAGATCATTACGGTCTTGAAAAGGTTAAAGAAAGAATTATTGAATACCTTGCCGTAAGATTAAAAGTTGACAATCCAAATGCTCCTATACTCTGCCTTGTGGGACCTCCGGGAGTAGGAAAGACTTCAATTGCAAAGTCAATTGCAAAAGCTTTGGGCAGAAAATATGTAAGAATGAGCTTAGGAGGCATAAGTGATGAGGCTGAAATAAGAGGTCACAGAAGAACATATCTCGGTGCTATGCCGGGAAGACTCATAAATGCCATTAAGCAGGCAGGAGCCTCAAACCCCCTTATACTTCTTGATGAAATAGATAAGCTTGGCAAAGACTATAAAGGCGACCCTGCAGCTGCATTCCTTGAAGTTCTTGACGGAGAACAGAATGTTAATTTCAGAGATAACTATATTGAAATGCCTTATGATTTAAGCCGTTGTCTTTTCCTTTGTACTGCTAACACTCTTGACACTATACCGGGGCCGTTAAGAGACAGACTTGAAATTGTTGAACTTTCAAGTTACACCTCAGAGGAAAAATATCATATTGCAGCAGAATATCTTGTGCCAAAACAGCTGGAAGCAAACGGACTTACAAAGTCACAGCTTAAATTCAGGAAAGATGCTCTTGAAGATATGATTGAAAGCTATACAAGAGAAGCCGGTGTAAGAACTCTTGAAAGGACAATAGGAAAGGTTTGCCGTAAAGTTGTAAAACAGCAGCTTGAGGGCGGAGATCCTGTTGTTGTAACAAAGAAAAATCTTACAGATTTCCTTGGAAAAAGAATATTTAAGCCTGAAACAATAAATGCTTCAAATGAAGTTGGAATATGCAAAGGGCTTGCATGGACTACCGTAGGTGGAACAACCCTCGACGTTGAAGTTAATATCTTAAAAGGCAAAGGTAACTTTAAGATAACAGGCAACGTAGGCAAGGTTATGGAAGAAAGCTACAATGCAGCTTTAAGCTATATAAGAGCCAATGCAGAAGAACTTGGCGTGAACATTGATTTTGACAACACAGATGTTCATATCCACATTCCTGAAGGGGCTACCCCTAAGGACGGCCCTTCTGCCGGTATTACAATGGCAACCGCTATGGTATCAGCAATGACCAAAACTCCTGTAAGGGCTGATATAGCTATGACAGGTGAAATCAGCATAAGAGGAAAGGTTATGCCTATAGGCGGACTTAAGGAAAAAGTTCTTGCTGCCAAGAGAGCCGGAGTTAAAAAGGTAATTATACCTGTTGAAAACGCTCCTGACCTTGAAGAAATACCTGAATACGGAAAGTCTAATATGGAATTTGTATTAGCATCTCAAATGAACGATGTCTTATCAAACAGTTTGATTAAATAATGATTTTAAATCCTGTAATATCCTCAGCGATATTGCAGGATTTTTTAATTCATACTCTTATTTCAACTGCTTTTACCGCCTTTGTTTAAGGCTTTGGACAAAGGCACTTTTATAGAAGCTGTCGCTGTAATCTCCCCTGCCCTTTTAATATGTATATAACCAAATTCTAAAATTAATTTTTTAAACTTGTATCAAAATTTATATAAAAACTCGTGAAAATTTTTATTAAAAACTATTGACAAAGTTTGAAAGCTGTGGTATATTATATTTAAAGTTAGCACTCGGATTAATTGAGTGCTAACAAACAAAAAAATGATTAGCTTGTAAGAAGGTGATGTTGTTGACATTAACTGAAAGAAAAATAAAAATTTTGGAGGCAATTATCACTGACTATGTTGCCACGGCTGAACCCGTCGGCTCCCGTACAATAGCAAGAAAATATGATTTGGGGATTTCACCTGCCACAATTCGTAATGAAATGAGTGACCTTGAAGAAATGGGACTTATTGAACAGCCTCATACTTCCGCAGGAAGAATACCTTCCCAAAGAGGTTACAGACTGTATGTTGACAGTATGATGCACTCAAGAAAACTTACAAGTGAAGAAATTGAATTTCTTAAAAATGCACTTTCACTTAATGTAGGCAGGATTGAATATCTGATGCAGCAGACAGCAAAGGCTCTTGCAATACTTACAAACTATACTACAATCGTTACAGAACCTAAAAGCACAAGAATAAGAATAAAGCATATTCAGCTTGTGCCTATAGATTCAGGTACTGTTGCCGCAGTAGTTGTAACAGACAGCAAGGCAATCAAAAATCATATAATAAGAGCAAAGTCAGTGCCGGATATAGAGGATCTTTACAAAATATCCAATGAGATAACAAATATTATAAAGGACTGTTCTCTTGAAGACATTGACAGAGATGCAACTACAAAACTTATTAATAAATTCACTGACTATCAGGAACTGATAGCAAAGGTATTTAAGGCTATAATAAATACAGCAAGGCAGGAAGAAGATGTGCATCTCTACACAAGCGGTGTCAGAAATCTTCTCGGATTTCCTGAATTCAGTGACATTGAAAAAGCCAGGAATATTTTTCAGGCTTTTGAAGAAAAGGATATGCTTATTACCCTTTTAGGCAAGGGTGATGATAAAGCCGCTGATAAAATACAGATTTTAATTGGCGGTGAGAACAATATGGAGGAGTTGAAAGATTGCAGTATTGTCAAGGCAAATTATAGATTTGGTAACAATTCTGTGGGACGCATAGGTGTTATAGGACCTACAAGAATGAATTATTCCCAGACTGTATCTGTATTAGACGAGATTGTTAAAAAGCTGGATAGTGTAATTGATTCCATGCTTGACAACGGAGATGGAGGATATGATGGATAGCAATTTGAATAAAGATTTAGAAAATAACATAAACGAAGAAAATACTGAAGAAACTCTGGAAAATGCAGTGAATGAAGAAAACACTGAAATCTCTGAAGAAAATGAAACAGTGGAAGCTGAAAAAACAGAAACTGAAGAAGAAACCCTTGAAGCAAAGCTTATAAAAGCTGAAGAACAGGTTAAGGAAGCTCAGGATAAATGGCTCAGACAGCTTGCCGAATTTGAAAACTTCAGAAAAAGAACCAATCAGGAAAAACAGGGTATGTATAACAACGGTGTCAGAGATACTGTTGAAAAGTTTCTTCCTGTTATAGACAACTTTGAAAGAGCTGTAGCCGCTACAGAAGACAAGGAAAGCAGCACCTACAAAGGTATCGAAATGATATTAAAACAAATGCTTGATGTTATGAGTGCTTTAGGTGTAGAGGAAATACCTGCTGAAGGCGAACCTTTTGACCCTAATATACATTCTGCAGTAATGCACATTGAAGATGAAAGCTGTGACGAAAATGTCGTTGTAGAGGTTTTCCAGAAAGGTTATAAGCATGGCGATAAGGTTATAAGACCTGCTATGGTTAAAGT
>CAZGIC010000007.1:25238-35081 GCA_964526435.1 uncultured Lachnospiraceae bacterium
TCCAGAAAGGTTATAAGCATGGCGATAAGGTTATAAGACCTGCTATGGTTAAAGTAGCTAACTAAAAGTGATGAGTTAGGAATTAGGAGTTAGGAGTTTAATAGAGTTAGGAATTATTTCTTTAAAAAATTACCTATTATAATATTGTAAATTTTGAAATATGAATTATATTAATAAAAAGGAGAGAGAATAATGGGAAAGATTATCGGTATTGACTTAGGAACAACAAACTCTTGTGTAGCTGTAATGGAAGGCGGACAGCCAACTGTTATTACAAATTCAGAAGGCGAAAGAACAACACCTTCAATTGTAGGCTTTACAAAGAGCGGTGAAAGATTAGTCGGTGAAACAGCTAAACGTCAGGCTGTTACAAATGTTGACGGTACAGTAATTTCAATTAAAAGACATATGGGTGAAGATTACAAGTTTACAAATGACGGTAAGCAGTATTCTCCACAGGAAATTTCCGCAATGATACTTCAGAAGTTAAAGAAAGATGCAGAGGCTTATATTGGTGAGCCTGTAACAGAGGCAGTTATTACAGTACCTGCTTACTTCACAGACTCTCAGAGACAGGCAACAAAAGATGCCGGTAAGATCGCAGGTCTTGACGTTAAGAGAATCATTAACGAACCTACTGCTGCAGCTCTTGCTTATGGTCTTGACAACGAGCAGGAACAGATTATAATGGTATATGACCTTGGCGGCGGTACATTTGATGTATCTATTATTGAAATCGGTGACGGAGTAATTGAAGTTCTTGCAACAAGCGGTAACAACCACTTAGGCGGCGATGACTTTGACCAGAGAATTATTGATTATTTAGTAAATGACTTTAAGGCTAAGGAAGGCATTGACCTTTCAACAGACAAGATGGCTATGCAGAGATTAAAGGAAGCTGCTGAAAAGGCTAAGAAAGAATTATCTTCTGCAACAACTTCAAACATCAACATTCCTTATATTACTGTTGGTGCTGATGGTCCAAAGCATATGGATGTAACTTTATCAAGAGCTAAGTTTAATGAGCTTACTCAGGACCTTGTTGAAGCTACATTAGGACCTGTTCAGACTGCATTAAAGGATGCTGATATATCAGCAAGCGATCTTTCAAAGGTTCTTCTTGTTGGCGGTTCTACAAGAATACCTGCCGTACAGGATGAAGTACAGAAGATTACAGGTAAAGAGCCTTTCAAGGGTATCAACCCTGATGAATGTGTTGCTATTGGTGCATCTATTCAGGGCGGTAAGTTAGCAGGAGATGAAGGTGCAGGTTCTATCCTTCTTCTTGATGTAACTCCTCTTACACTGGGTATTGAAACTGCCGGCGGTGTTGCAACTGCTCTGATACCAAGAAATACAACTATCCCTACAAACAAGAAGCAGATTTTCTCAACTTATGAAGATAATCAGACTGCTGTTGACATTAACATTGTACAGGGTGAAAGACCTATGGCAAAGGATAACAAGAGTTTAGGCAGATTCCGTCTTGACGGTATTGCTCCTGCTCCAAGAGGTATCCCACAGATCGAAGTTACATTTGATATTGATGCCAACGGTATTACAAAAGTATCAGCAAAGGATTTAGGCACAGGCAAGGAACAGAATATTACAATCACTTCTTCAACTAACCTTAGCGATGAAGAAATTGACAGAGCAGTTAAGGAAGCTGAACAGTATGCTGAACAGGATGCCAAGAGAAAAGAAGCCGTTGATACTAAGAACGAGGCTGACAGTGTAGTATTCCAGACTGAAAAGCTTATTAAAGATTTAGGCGACAAGCTTAGTTCAGAAGACAAAGCAAAAATTGAAGCTGAACTTGAAAACCTTAAGAAAGTTAATGACGGTATGAATGCAGAAAGTATGAATGAAACAGACGTTTCAACATTAAAAACTGCATGTGAGTCATTAAACAAAGTTGTTCAGGAATTCTCAACTAAGTTATATGAAGCTGCACAGGCAGCAGGCGTTGATCCTAATGCACAGGGTAATGCAGGCTCAGGTGCTGATGATGACATTATCGATGGCTGATGATCTAAACAATATATTTTAACAGATAAATTATCATATATATCAGACAGAGGGTCGGAGCTATATGGCTCTGACTCTTTGTTGCGGTTTAATATTTTTGTATAAAGAGGTGAGATTATGGCTTCTAAAAGGGATTATTACGAAGTACTTGGTATAGATAAGAGTGCTTCAGAAACAGACATAAAAAAAGCATATAGAAAAATGGCAAAAAAATATCACCCTGATGCCAATCCTGACAATAAAGAGGCAGAAGAAATGTTCAAGGAAGTAAACGAAGCCTATGAGGTATTAAGCGATCCTCAGAAAAAAGCTGCCTATGATCAATATGGTCATGCTGCCTTTGAACAGGGCGGTATGGGCGGAGCCGGCGGTTTTAGCGGCGGTTTCAGCGGAATGGATATGGGCGATATTTTCAATGATATATTCGGAGGCGGCTTTGGCGGTTTCGGCGATATATTCGGCAGCCGTTCATCAACCAGAAGAGGACCTCAAAAAGGCTCTGATTTACAGATGAATTTGACAATTTCATTTGAAGAGTCTATGTTTGGCTGCACAAAAGAAATAACTGTACCTGTAAGCGAGAAATGTACAGAATGTAACGGTACGGGAGCAAAGGCAGGAACAAGTCCCGAAACATGTCCTAACTGTCACGGCACAGGTCAGGAAAGAGTTACAACAAGAACTCCTTTCGGTATGGCACAAACTGTCAGAGCATGTTCACAGTGCGGCGGCGAAGGAAAGATAATAAAGGAAAAGTGTCCTAAGTGCGGCGGTAAAGGCAGTGTGACAACAAGAAAGACAGTTCCCGTTGATATACCTAAGGGTATTGCTCACGGACAGTCCATAAGGAAAAAGGGTATGGGTTCAGCAGGCACACAGGGCGGACCTAACGGTGATTTGTTCATACAGATCCTTGTAACCCCAAGCAAGCAATTCCAAAGACAGGGAAATGATTTATATACTGAAGTACCCATTAATATAGTACAGGCAACATTAGGCGCCGAAATTACAATACCAACTATTGACGGTGAAGAAACATACACAATCAAGGCAGGAACACAGCCTGATACAAAAGTCACATTAAGAGGTAAAGGTGCCTATAATGTAAGAAACGAAAAAGCAAGAGGTAATCTTATCGTAACCCTTAAAGTCGTTATTCCTACAGATTTGAAAAAGGAACAGAGAGATTTGCTCCAGAAGTTCGGCGACAGTCTTATGGGCATATCAAACAAGAAAAAAGGACTTTTTGGAAAGCACTCATAATACTTAAATTTTTATATTCCTCTATGAAAAGGACTGTTCTCTTTCAGTTCCGAAATTTAACAGAGATATGTCAAATACCAGTTTTTAATTCCTTACATTCAGAACAAAACAATCCCATGGAATTCAGTTTTTATACTGATTCCTATGGGATTGTTTTTTATCGGATTATATTATGCTTAAATATATAAGACCTTTTTACAGAAATCACTTCCATACTTCTTCAGCAATTTCTTTTACAAACTTTATCTTGTCCCACTGTTCTTTTTCAGTAAGTTTATTGCCTTCCTCCGTTGAAGCAAATCCGCACTGAGGACTTAAGCAAAGTCTTTCCAACGGAATATATTTTTCTGCCTCTCTGATCCTTTCTATTATAAAGTCTTTATCTTCAAGTATAGGATTTTTTGTGGTGATAAGTCCAAGCACAACTTTCTTGTCCCCGTTCACATATTTTAATGGTTCAAAATTTCCCGAACGCTCATCATCAAATTCAAGATAATATGCATCTACATTTTCATTGCTGAACAAAAACGGAGCAACAGGTCCGTAACCTCCTTCTGATGCCCATGTAGAATGGTAATTGCCTCTGCACACATGAGTTGTTACAACCATATCCTCAGGCAGATTTTCAACAGCCATATTGTTTACCCTTACATACTGTTCAGCAGCATCTTCAAGCGTTACGGTGCCATTTACGCTTTCCCAGTATTTTTTGTCACAAAACATACCCCATGTACAGTCATCAAGCTGAACATTTCTGCAGCCTGCATTATACAAGTCCATAATAACTTTATTATATGCCTTTCCGATATCTTCAATCAGCATTTCTTCATTTTCATATATATCTGATATTTTTTTGTTTCCCGTATTTCTCTGCAATTCAGCAAGAAACTGTGCCGGAGCCGGAATTGTCTGTCTTGCCACAGTATTTTCATCTTCAAACTGTTTTACAAACTTAAAATGTTCAACAAAAGGATGATTTTCACCGCTTATTCTGCCTGTTAATCCACAGGATTCGGAACGGGTCTCCTCATCATTGAACTTGTATCCTTCCTCAGGATAAGTTTTTTCAACTCCATTTAATCCCCACATAAAATCCAAATGCCACCAGCTTCTTCTGAATTCACCGTCAGTTATAACATTCAGCCCTGCCTTCTTTTGTTTTTCAATTAACTCAGTTATGGCTCTGTCCTCAACTACTTTCAATTCATCTGCACTTATTTTGCCTTTTTCAGCATCTACCCTTGCCTCTTTCAGATAATCAGGTCTTAAGAAACTTCCCACTATATCAAATCTGAAAGGTGCTTTTAAATTATTCATATATTTCATCTCCTTAATAGTTATATTTTACAAATTTAATTATATCCATAATATCACAGCCTGTAAAATACATAAAAAACAGGGTTTGATATAGCTTATAACTATATCAAACCCTGTTTTGTCAAATATGATTTTTTACAGCTTCAATATAAGCTTCTGCAAGATTACTTAAAGATATATTCTTATGAACAACAACACCTATCCTCATCTCATCATTTGCATCAAGGGGCTTAGAAATTATATTTTCGCCATTAAGCTCCCTGCTTATAATCCCCGAACTTATTGTATATCCGTCAAGCCCCACAGCCAAATTAAATAAAGTTGCTCTGTCACGTACCTTTATAGTTTTTTCTCTTTCCATACTCCCGTAAAGCTCTTCATAAAAATGAAAGGAGTTATACTCTCCCTGTTCAAACTGTAGATACGGATACCCTTTTAATTCATCAAAAGTTATTTTATCTCTTTCTGCCAGAGGATGCTTTGAACTTATAAAAACATGAGGCTTAGCTCTTGTTATTTCATTAAATTCGAGATTATTTTCATCAATGAGCTTTAATATGACCTTTTCATTTTCGTCTGAAATATATAATATCCCTACTTCACATTTAAGCTGACTTACATCTCTTATAATGTCATATGTCTGTGTTTCTCTCAGAGTAAAGTCATAATTATCGTAGCCAAATTCCTTTATAACATCAACAAAAGCATCTACAGCAAAAGAATAGTGCTGAGTTGATACACAAAATTTCTTTTTATGGTTTTTATACTTTATGTATCTGTCCTCAAGAATATCTGCCTGTTCAATTATCTGTCTGGCATAGCCTAAAAATTCACTGCCTTCATTTGAAAGAACAACTCCTTTATTTGTTCTTAAAAAAATATTTATCTGTAATTCTTTTTCCAATTCCTTTACTGCATTTGTAAGGCTTGGCTGGGATATAAACAAAGCCTTTGCCGCTCCGCTTACGGTTCCCTTTTCAGCCACCTCAATCACATATCTTAACTGCTGCAGCGTCATTTTGTACCTTCCTCCTTTATCTTTCAGACAATTTACAAATAATTTATCCTTAACAATTTTTATTTATAATTATTAAATATAAACCCCTTAATTTTGTTAAAAATCACCTTTGACAATTGCTTTTTAAAAATATATAATATTAGCACAATACGAATTATATATAAATATCATATTGTATTAACATTTTAAGGAGGTAATTATGAAAAGAATAAAAGCAGCTTGTATATGTCAGACACTTCACTTTACAGCAAAAGATGATATAAACCATGATATTGCCCTAAAACATATACAACGAGATGTTGAACACTATAAAAAAACACTGGAACGTAACCACGTACAGTATAAAATCACAGAGGAAACCACACAAGATGACGGTTCTGTAATAATAAAAATAATTAAACAGTACAATCAAAGTCCTGTAGGCGAGTATCTCGATCTTAATTAATATTGCTTATTTATCAAAACCGGCAGGTCATAACAGCAGCAGACACAAAACAACAAACTTATTGCAATCTGCTAATACAAATTAAACATTGCATTTTACAAGTTATTTTGTGTTAGCTGTTATGTCTGCCGGTAAATAAATTATTTTCTATCCCCTGTATCCATTCAAATATACCAGAAGCATATTCACATCGGCAGGACTTACACCGCTTATTCTGCTTGCCTGACCTATACTTACAGGTCTTACAGCCTTAAATTTCTGTCTTGCTTCAAGTCTAAGTCCCATAACATTGTCATAATCTATATCATGGGGTATCTTTTTTGCTTCAAGCTTTTTAAAGGCTTCTACCTGCTTCATCTGTCTTGCAATATATCCCTCATACTTAATTTGTATATTTACCTGCTCCCTTACTTCGTCACTTAATTCAGGTCTGTCCTTGTCAATAGGTGCAAGCATATCGTATGTTATTTCAGGACGCTTTATAATGTCCCCCATATTTACACCTGTTGACAGCGGTGAACTGCCAAGGCTTTCAAGAAGGCTGTTTACCTCCTCAGCAGGACCGAAATTAATTTTATTTACTCTCTTTATTTCATTTTCAATAGCTTCCTTTTTAGCTAAGAATCTGTCATATCTCTCCTGTGAAATAAGTCCGTATTTATAGCCGTACTCAGTAAGCCTTAAATCTGCATTATCCTGTCTTAAAAGAAGTCTGTATTCAGCCCTTGATGTCATCATTCTGTAAGGCTCTCTGCTCTCCTTTGTAATAATATCATCAATAAGCACACCTATATAGCCTTCACTTCTGTCCAGTATGAGAGGTTCCATTCCCTTTATATATGCACCTGCATTTATACCGCTTATTATTCCCTGTGCGGCAGCCTCCTCATATCCGCTTGTACCGTTAAACTGCCCTGCTGAAAAAAGACCCTTTATATTCTTAAATTCAAGGCTCAGTTTAAGCTGATTTGCATCAACACAGTCATACTCAATAGCATATGCAGTCCTTGTAAATCTTACATTTTCAAGTCCCGGAATAGTTCTGTACATTGCTATCTGTACATCTTCAGGCAGAGATGAACTCATACCCTGTATATACATTTCATTTGTATCCTCCCCTTCAGGCTCCACAAAAATCTGATGCTGTGTCTTGTCAGCAAAACGCACCACCTTGTCTTCAATTGAAGGGCAGTATCTGGGACCTGTACCTTCGATCACACCCGAATAGAGGGGAGAACGGTCAAGATTTGCTCTTATAATATTGTGGGTTTCTTCATTTGTATAGGTAAGATAGCAGTCATACTGAGGTCTTGAAATATCCTTTCCAATATTTTCAAATGAAAAAGGAGTTATTTTTTCATCTCCCGGCTGTGCCTTCATTTTTGATATATCAACACTTTTAGCATCTACTCTTGCAGGTGTACCTGTCTTGTATCTGAAAAGACGAATACCAAGCCTTTCAAGGCAGGCACTTAATTTTTCAGACCTTCTTAAGCCGTTTGGACCGCTTTCAATTATTATATCTCCGTAAAGACAGCGTGACTGCAAATATGTACCACTGCATATTATGGCAGCCTTGCACTTATATAAAGCTCCGCTTTCTGATACCACTCCTGTGACCTTATTGTCCTCTGTTAAAATATCAACTATTTCTCCCTGCCTTATAAGTAGGTTTTCTGTATTTTCAAGTACCTTTTTCATTTCCGTATGATACTTTGCCTTGTCCGCCTGTGCTCTTAATGAATATACGGCAGGACCTTTTCCCGTATTGAGCATTTTTATCTGTAAATATGTCTTGTCAATATTTTTGCCCATTTCGCCGCCCAAAGCGTCAATTTCCCTTACAAGGTGCCCTTTTGAACTGCCTCCTATGTGGGGATTGCATGGCATCATTGCAATACTGTCCAGATTAAGAGCAAAAAGTATCGTATTAAGTCCCATTCTTGCAGCAGCAAGGGCTGCCTCACAGCCTGCATGCCCTGCACCTATTACGCAAACATCAGCCTCATCAGCTGTATATAATTTTTCCATTTTTCCACCTCAAGTATAATTAAAATCCGCCTTCATTATAGGCTCTTGCAATAACATAGGAAGGCTCATAATATGCACTTGTATTATAATTATCAATAACATCACAAATAGGGTCGTTATATACTCTGATTATGCCTTCCACATAATCCTCACCTTGTTTTAGTGTATCAACAATAAGCCTCATATAAACTTTTCCCATTTGATTTTCCCCCGGTACATTTGAAACTAAGTTATTGTCAACGTCCAATATATTAAATGTGCCTTCCTCAAGTTTATATTATTCGATCCATTCTGACTCAACCTTAAGAGGATTTTCGCAGTACAGTGTATTTGCAAGACTTATTAAAGAATACAACTCATTTTTGCCTATTGTGTTCACTACATATTTGTTTTTCTGATGAATTTTTCTGGCAACTCTTTCAATCATATAACATATAAAATACAAATCATTTTCAGTAATTTTTTCATCTTTAAAAAACATATTTACCATATCCTGTAACTCCTTTCAAATTCAAGAGAATTTAAGGATTTTTCAGTGCAAAAAGCAATCTGATGTGTTGGATACTTGAATTTAACAAGCTCCCAGAAAGCCGCTTTACTTATTTCACCTCTGACATAGTCTTCAACATAATTCCATATAGTATCATCTGCCATAGGACCCTCAACTACATCATAGTTATGTTCTGCACCTCTTCTGCAATTAACAACAAATTCAAGCCATTCATCTGTCATATTATCAAATTTTTTAATTTTTAGATCAATGTTTTCATTGTATAAATATACATTTATTATATGTTCCCTTTTCTTTGTAAGCGCCCATCTCTGAGCCTGTTTTTCCATTACCGTACAATAAAATCCGTATCCAAAATCCTTGTAAAATCCATTTACAAGAATTTTAGGCTTATCTACAACAATATTGCTGCCATAGTAAAGCTCCATAATTTACCTCCCATTATAAAACCCATCGGTAAATCTGTCATTTTCTGATAAGCATCTTCCAATGCTTTTTAACTTTATTACTGTCTTCCCTGCTGTATTCACATATTTCAACAGGCTCATCAATAAATTCCCAGTCTTTAAAAAATTCATATATTTCATTATAATTCATATAAAAATGAGGTACATTATTTTCTGTAGGTGTGTCATTTCTTATTATTGTGTTTTGATCAATTATAGTTCCTGTTGAAGCAACATAACTCCAGTGCCCTTTTGAAAGAAGTGTAACAAAAAATTCACCTTTTGCCTTTAACACTCTTTTGATTTCATTTACTATTTGTGTAAAGCCCTCACCGTCAGTGTGAAATATTACATTATAAGCCATAATGCAGTCAAAACTGCTGTCCTCAAAGGGAAGCTTAAGCATATCAGAAACAACAGTATTTATATTAAGACCTTTTTCACAGACCCATTTTTTCAAATGATTAACTCCGTATTCGGACAGATCCAGAGCCGTAACATTAAATCCCTTTTCTGCCATATAAACAGAATGTCTGCCCAAACCACAGCCAATGTCAAGGAATTTATTAAATCCCCGACTTGCCCATCTTTCAGCAAGATACGGACTTTCCACACAAGGTATAAGCCATTTTTCTTCCCTATTTCTGCTCCAGTCCCAGCTTTTTGACTCTATCATTTTTCCACCTCATTTTAAAATACAACCAATGGCACATAAAACTGCTGCAACTATTTACTTCCCTAAACAGAACTCACTGAATATCTTATCAATAATATCCTCCTCAAG
>CAZGIC010000008.1:0-33115 GCA_964526435.1 uncultured Lachnospiraceae bacterium
CCAACGTAACCTGTACCCGCAACAGCAATCTTAATATCCTCAAAATTTCTCATTTCCCTTATCCTCTTTTCCCAAATTTCTGCCATCCTCGCCCTTTAATTCAAAGTTGAGAGAACTTTATCAAGCCACCAAAACCCTCATATTTACTGACTTTTTCCTGGTTGTTGTTATTATTTCACAACCACCTCTCGATGTAATATTATCGCCAACTTTCCTTTCCCCGTTGTGAATTGCAAATTTGCCCTTCATCACCCATAAAGTCTTTAAGTCGCTTACAATAATTCCATCTATATCCCAAATCACTTCACCCACAGTATTGTTAGTATAAGGAATACTATAAATTTAAAATAAAATATTAAATTTAAAATGATGAACCCCCCTCTAAAACAAAACGGAAAGAACTCTCTAAAAAGAACTATTTTTACTTTGCAGACATATTTAACTTATAATCGCCTAACTAATATTTACACAAAAAAAGAACATCTGATCATATAAGGAAAATTTTTATTATTTCCTTATATACAGATGTTCCTTTTCACAGGACCAGGCTTTATCTTTCCTGGTCAAAATTAAATTCAAAAAACAACACTATAAATAGAGCAAAACTCATACAAATTCCCAAATAATTATTTAATATTAATGTTCCCTAAAATGTTTTCTTTACTATTTTTCTGGTTCCACAGAAATATTCAACATATCTAATACCTGTCCAATCTGCTTTTCAAGACGAAAGCACACTTCTACCCGTGGACCATCATAAATATAAACTGCATCAATAAAAGCAGTCACTGCATTCTGAGTTAATGTATCCTCTTTCAAAAAATCTTCAACATTGCACACAAGCTTGCGTACATTTGTTGACCTGCTCCTTTAAGCTTTGATATTCTTTAAGAGTTATTTCTCCGTAAGCATATTTTTTATATAAAATGATACGCTCTTCTTTAAGCAAAGCATTTTTCATTTCCTCCTTCATTTTCAAACCTACTAAATCTCCTTCTTTCTGTTTCTTTTCTATGTCCATCTCCTTAATTTTTTTATCAATACGGCTTAAAATACTTAACATATATTGTAGCCTGCAAAAAGTTATATTCTCAATTTTTTTGATACTATATACGCCCTTGGGACATTTCGAAAACTTTGGCATTTCCCGTCCATCACAACACCATACAACCGGATCAGTCAAATTAAAATTATGGTACATCACTCTATGACAATGACCGCATCGTATTTTTCTTCGTAAGGCAAAGTTATTTTTTATAGAGTATTCCTTTCTGGATGTATACCTGATTACTTTCTGAGCCTGCATAAATTCTTCATGAGTAACGATTGCTTCATGAGTTCCTTCTGTGATATATCTCCGCTCCTTCGGATTCTCTCTCACAATTTTAGTTCCTGACAAAATTACACGTCGTTTTCCAAGTACCATTGCACCAGTATAGTTATATTCTTTTAGAATACGCAAAACTTCCCCAACATTCCAAATTTTATTTTGATTTTCTATGCTGTTGCTTTCATCTTTTCCATCCTGTTCCATGTCCATATCTCCATCAACAAAAAAAAGTCGGCTGTATAAAGCCAGAAACTTTTTCTTTATTAACATATATCATTCACCTCTTTATCAAAATCTTTTAGTAAATCAGCTATAGAAAATTTAAAAATCAAATGAATTTTTTTATCACTGCCTACCTCAATTTTTTGAACCAGCTCTTTGACCACTTCCCCGTCAAAAGCCATTTTATCCAAATAAGATCTAAATCTTTCTTCTACTGCTTAACCATTTTCAATTCTTTCTTCTTTACCTTATTCGATGGAAGTAACAGCTCAAGAGCAGTCGCTTTGATTTCATTGGTAGCTTTGGTAAACTTATGCCACCGTGTCGATTAGCTCTTGCATAAGATGGGCTGGAACATAAGATTTCTTTGACGGACGATCACGGACTCGAAGCCCACTCGCTTCTGTTTTTTTCATACCCATTTCCTATTTTCCATGTTAATCCGCTTTATAATGTGATAATAAAAGATTGTATAATATTTGACGTGGTCACAAACTTCATCAAATATTAAAATACCTGATATTTCAAATTTTAATGCTATTTTAAGACTAAGGAAACAAAGATATATATGTAAACATTGCAATAAAACTTTTGTAGCTAAAACACCAGTTATAAATGAAAATTGATTTATATCCAATAATACAAAGTATTCCATTGCTAATCACTTAAACAAAAAATTATCTGAAAAAGAGATTTCTGAGATACATAATGTAAATCCTTCAACTGTAAACAGAATTATCAGCTCATTCAGAAATAATTATAAGGTTAACCATGACTATTGCCTGCTGCCAAAACCAATAAAACAAAAAGATATTGTTAAGTATTTAATATCGCTTGATGAAGAATTAAAAGCTTCATATGAACTATATCAGAATATTTTGTATTTCATAAAACTCAAAGATTACATTAAATTAGATAAATTAATAAATACTAAATATAAAGATATTTCAGAACCAATGAAAAAAATAGCTTTGGGGCTCTGTCCTAAAGTTTGTGTAAACCTCTAAACTGATGTATAATAAAAATAGTCAGTTTGGAGGTTTTAATTATGGCAAGAAGAAAAAGGAACGAAAGTCCCGAAAGGCAGGCATTAAGAGAAATGATGTCGGGATATTTAAAAGAAAATCCTGTCAGAGATGGTAAAGATGTCAATTCAATTATGAGGGAGATGATGTCAATAATTCTTGAAGGTGCATTGGACGGAGAACTTGATGATGAGTTAGGTTATTCCAAATATGACTACAAGAATAAGGATACAAACAATACACGTAACGGATATAGCAAGAAAACAATGCACACAAGTTATGGAGATTTGGATCTTGATATACCAAGAGACAGGAATGGTGAGTTTGAACCACAGGTTATTAAAAAGCACCAGAATACCCTTACTCAGGATATGGAAGAAAAAATTCTGTCAATGTATGCAAAGGGCATGACAACAGGTGATATAGAAAGTCATGTCAACGAATTGTACGGAACGGAAATATCAGACAGCACTATCAGCAGAATAACAGATAAAATACTTCCCAAAATAAAGGAATGGCAGGAAAGACCATTAGAGGATTTATATGCAGTTGTCTATCTTGATGCAATTCATTTTCATGTAAGAAGTGAAGGCAGATTGTAAAGAAAGCAGTTTATATTGTTCTTGGGATAGATATGGACGGAAAGAAAGACATATTGGGTATGTATGTCGGAGAAAACGAAAGTGCAAAGATTTGGCTATCAATACTCAATGGGCGGAGGCTCATTGTCAATAGATCGTAGAATAAATGCGGCAGGATAAATGCACCTTGACAAATTTATTATAAGTAGTAAAATTTAATTAGGCTGAAGCCTTTTACTGCTCCAGCCCAATACATCGTTTTTTTGAGTTTACACAAAATTTGAAACGGTCTCGGTAAACCCGATTTAATATATTTGCTTCAGATATACTGATTTTAAACAAAACTTTTAAATATATATCTCTCCTCAAAATACATATATATAATTTTCTTTTAAATTAATTTTCATAATGTGATTTCACTTGTAACGTACTTCTTACTTCTAATATTTACTATACATTATCAGGTAAAAGCATTACAGCCATATTATATCACAACAGTTACCTCATTATCAATTATAATTACATCATTTTCTTATATTTTCTACAGTAGTTTTATAAAAAATTTAATTTTTAATAAAACTTAAAAGCACAGTACAACTACTTTTAATCTTTTTAAAATGAATAATGCCATAAAGTATATATACTAAAGCCATAATAATAAATGTTGTAATTAAATTAAAATAATATGTCACTAACATAAATATAATAACAATAATACTTTCCTTTACAATATCCATTATAATATTATTCTTCATTATTTTCGCCAAATATAATTCTGCAATATAACTTCTAATTGCTATTGTCAAAACTAATAACGCTGCCATCATAAAAATGCTATTAAATATATATGCTCCAGTAATTGCCATAATTATACTAATACATGCAGCAATTATATTTATTAATAATAACTTTTTTTCTTTCCTCAATACTTTAAAATATGTATTACATAAAAGAGCCATCTTGCAGTCAAATGTACATATTGGTAATAAAATGCCAAGATATACTATACTATCCTCATATTGTGGTAACCATAATTTGATTAAATAAGCAAGTGGTGGATATATAACAAACACTAAAGGTAATCCTATGCTCAAAACATCTCTGAGTTTTTTATAAACAAGACTTTGTTGTTCTACAGATATTCTTCTTAAAACTGGATATAAAACCATGCTTATTTGTGTAATAAAAACAAGTACAAAACTTTCTATTGATATGGCTAACGAGAATTTTCCAAACACTTCAATCCCCCATTTAATATCCACAACAAATCTAACTGAACCAATTATTAATGTTGTCGCTAAGGATGCAATTGTTAAGTTAATGCCACAAGAAATATTTTCGTACAATTCTTTTAGAGCTTTTCCTATCCTAATGTTTTTTGAAAAAACTATTTTTCTTCCTTTATAAACGCAATAAATTAAGGCTAAACATCTCCCCGTAAAATAAAACAATATGTAAATATTAAATTTATCAAACTTAAACACAATTCCTATTATAATTAATATAAATACAAAAATCTTATCAATAATTTCAGATAATGAATATATCTTAGTTATATTAACGGCTTGAAAAATATACCCTAAAAATAAACATAAGTTATTTATAACCATTGTAATTGCGACCATTATAATAACGTATTCTCTTGAACTATCTTTAACACTTATACAAGCATAGAAAATAAAGCAAAAAGTGAATAATATTTGATATATTATCGATAGTCTAAACTGAGTTCCTAATATATTTAATGGCAAATTTTCATACTTTTCTCCACCATATTTTAAATACACTCCATCACTTAATCCTAAGTTCAGTAGTTTTATGTATCCAACATAAAACAAATATAATTGCCAATAACTAAAATCTTTTACTCCTAATAGTTTAGGTACAAACAAAACTATCAATATATTTAACAGCAATGAAATTATTTTAGCTGTAAAAGCATATAAAGTATTTTTTGCCAAGTCTTTCTTTAACTCCATTAAACTCACTCCTAGGTAACCAACATTATTTAATAAATAATAATAAATTAATTTTTTTATTAATCAACTTATCTATGAAAGGTCTTAAATTAATCTCACCAAAAAATCAAACCATGCCGTGTTAAAAAAACCTTTCACATTATATTCTCCATATTTATTTAACACATACTCAAATCCATTATTATTTATCCTCCAATGCCGATATGAACCATTCTACAGATTTTTCTCTTTCTTTATCTAATTTCTCATTTACATCATCATATTTATCCTTATATATATTTTTTTAATTCCAATCAAATTCATTATATACATTTACTGCTCTACACTTAAGTCCTTACATATCTAATAAATCAACTACTCTCGAATTTTGTGAAACCTTATCAATATCAGGAAATCTTAACAAATTACAAAAAACTTTTATTAAATACTAAGGTATATACTGAGAGTAAAATATAAATAATTGCCAATAGCTATACTGTTCAACTCCTATAAACTTAGGAAGTATTAAATTAACAACTACACTGATTAGCAACGAAATAATCTATGCTATAAATGCATATGATAAATTTAAAATAAATTTTTTTCCCATTTTTAGATTTCTCTTAAAATTTAATTTGCATGCTTAGATTGTAATTATATCTGAACTATATGGATAGGTTCCACTAAATCCTCTAATAACATAATAATAATTCCAATAAATTAATAAAACACCCACAAATAATACAGCTATTATAAATTTAAATTCATTCTTATTGTTTAAACTTAATAGAACTTTGTACAATTGTGATATACCTATAATCTGCCATAATCCAAAATATAATGAAATTCTTCCTGCATATCCTAATGTTGAAGATAAAATTGAGGAAAAAATCAAATCAATTAGTAGAAAAATAAAAACAGCCTTGTTTCTGGAATCGCGTTTAATTAATATTTTGTAAAATACCATGTACCCCAATATCAAAGGCAATCTACACAAGATTTGCATAAACATTGATGACTGGCCTTCTTCATTTTGAAAATACTCCAAATATTTACTTGGCAATAAACCTAATAATGTGGCAATTTGCATCACTTCTTCCAATGCAATAACAAGAAAGATTACCCCAATTATAACAAATACAGCTTTCCATCTTTCTTTTTTTGTATTACTATTTATTAAAAACCTATAAATAATGTATATAAAAAATGTAACAATGGCTGATGAATGAAACAATGTTGCAACAAAGCAAAATATAAAATACTTCAATTTTTCTCCCTTTAAAATATACTGTATAGCAAACATATAAATTCCCATTGCCATCCATTGCCTTACTGTATTTAATGATTGGTTAAAATATATACAAAGAAAAGCAAATACAGCCATAAAAACAGATACTTTATATTTAAAATTTGATATAAAACAATATACTCCAATTAATATAAGCAAAGCTGAAAAAAAATGTACCCAATGCAAATCACTAAATAATCGCGCCACTATATATACATAACATTCATAACCTAATTCCAAATTATGATAGTCAAATACAGATTTAATTGAATTATACGTCGATAATCGCTCAAATGCAGATATTACATATGTTCTAACATCTACGCCAACATTTGGAGCTCTGATTCCAGCTAAGGCTGCTGGTAAAATTGCAAACATATACATTCCAAAATTTATATTAATTTGCTTTTTATTTATTTTCAAATTAATTGGATAAATTTTAACACAAAGAGCGGATATAATAAAACAAATGACATATATCACTAACAACTCCTCCTATAATTTAAATACCTTAAAATTTTAATTTTCCTATTTCATATAAATATAACACATAAAATCAAAAAAATAACTGAAATTTCTATAAACTAGAATTAATATTTAATTTTAAAGGAAAAATCACCTTAGGAGAAATTGCCCTCTGTACAACTATACAATCAGGTTTGCTTAGCAAATCCTGGATCATAAATCTGAATACATTAAATTGTATATTTCCATAATACAAACTGTACCAAAAAAGTTTTTCAGTCTTTGTCCTTGCATTTCCATGCTTTTTATATAAATATTCCGAAGCTAAACATCTAGATTCTTTATCTCCTTTAATATACGGAACATACTGCAATATTCTGTAGTTGCTTGAAGGACTTGTCTGTCCGCTCCTTGTATAAAATATAATTTTTCCCATTACTTTTCACCTGCTGTAACCAATTGTTGTATTACTATTATTTTTTTAATATTTTAATTATTTTCTTTAACTTATATGGAAATTTATTTTTTATTTTATTCTTAAACGTAATTTTAAAATCTTTTCCTATGTAATCATAATCATAATTATTAATATTATTATATATATTATCTCTTTCCAATGGCCTTTTTGTAGGGAATTTTAAATTTTTATTATATAATGCAGCTTTTTCTATATTTGACTCAATATAAACTATTTCCTTTTTTACATCTTCAAATAATTTTTTTCCTTTTTTTGTATTCAATATTACCAATGAAATTCCCTTTTTATCATAAAATTCAGGATGTAATTTTTCTATTCCCCAATAATCTCCAAGAGTTATATCGCCAGTCCTTTTTTCACTTGCATATTTACACTTATAACAACATTCTCTATATATGCTCCCCTTTAAAAAATAACTGTAATACGGATCTGCATACGAATTTCCATATTTATATTTATTCTTCTTTAATTCTATCTTATAGTTAAGCCCCCATCCAACTTTATATTTATCCCTGAAATTGTAACCTATAACTGTATCATCATACTTATTCTCAAGCCATATTAAATATCTCTTAAATAATTTAGGACTCGGCACACCATGGCAGATCAAATCCACCGTAACCAAATTATTGTATTCTTTTCCAAGATATACCTTTAAACCTGCTATCTGGCATGGTGTTCCACTATACAGCACTAATCTGCCATTTTCCAAATATCCGGCACATTCTTCAAAGGTCTTCATTGTATCACTTTGTACATATTTTGAACTCTGTAATTTATACAAATCACTTTCAGAGCTTATACAAATATGCCTGACAACATTATCATCACAGTATGCTGCGCCAAACACAACTCCTTTTTTATTTAATATATGTTTAGCTAAAAGCGCAAATAAACCACCGGATGAACTATTCATAATCACGTCATTATCTTTGATTCTTGCTCCATAGACCTCTTGTATTTCTTGTTCCGCCGTATAAGAATTCTGAGGACATTTTTTTACACAAAGTCCGCACGAAATACACTTTGAACCTTCAATCTCTGCAGTTAAAAATCCTTCATTGTTTTCTTTCATTACAATACAATTCTTTGGGCATATATTTTCACATAATCTGCACCCAGTACAATTAGTTGTTATATTCATTTTACCTCTCCTAATAATACATCTACAAAATCAGAAGCCTTTTTTCTTTCCTGTTCTAACTTAGCATTTACAGCCTTATAGTCAATTTTCTTATTAACGATATTCATATCTAAATATGAATTAACTGCACGTTCACTCAATCCAAGAATTTTTAAAAGTTCTGATATTCTGTTGTTAAACTGAGATCGTTCTACAACTGTAAACTGTTTATTATAATTCACACTAAAAGCCAAACCATGGAATGAATTTGTAACAACATATTCTGCATCTCTAACTAAAGCAAGAAAATCAGCCGGTATTCTGTGAGACATATGTTTGTCTACTCTGGGATCTCTTTTGGGTTTCCATGATAACTCTACCAATATAAGATTTTTTTCATCAGCAATTCTTCTTGCATATTCAGTTGCATTCAGGTCTTCACCATACAGCAAAAAAAGCAATACATATTTTGATTTGATTAAAGGCTTACTTGCCAGTTTATTCCACTCTTCAGCTTTAAGTTGAAGTGTAGGGTCAATTATACTTACTACCCTTTTTTTTGTTATATTCTCCAAAAGTTTTACTGATACTTCTTCTCTTACAGATATATAATCATACTTTGATAAATACTCTCCTATTTCCTTTTCTTCATCTTTTGATAACTTCTCATTTCCAACACTAGTGGCAAATGAAGCTCTTTTTATACTTTTATCCCCAAATGCCAGATAAAAGCATTTATCAACTCCATTATAATAGCTGTTCCAACATTGGTCACTTCCGGTAACATACATATCTGCTTTTGGTGGATTATTTTTTAAATCTTCATAGCTTAAATATTTTTTTGTTAAATTAACATATTTATTTAAAAATTTTCCAAACTGTCTATGTCTTATCCCCATACTCATAGCTCTCATAATTTCTTCTTTAAATGCTGAAATTATGTTATTACTTTTTTTGCTTTTTATGAGATTTTTAAATTTAAACCTTTCAGGATAATAATCAATTATTTCGACCTTTGCATTTTTCCTTTCAAATATTTTTTGAGTAGCATAAGTTTGAAAAACAGATCCATAATTAAATACTCTATGTAAAGTTATTACAGAAATTTTCATCACACATATCCATCCTTATTTTCATTTTATAGTACTATACAAATTACATATATTTCTTTTGAAATTTTCTTAAATATCCCAATACACTTATCGGTAAGTATAATTTTTTATTTATTAACCATAATATTAATTTTCTTTGACCTGAAATACCATCTAACATTTTATTCTTTAATCCCCTTTTTATTATATCCTGTTCAAGATACTCATTATATTTTCTCTTTTTCTCCACATAAGGTTCTTTATTTGACGGATTAAAATATCCACTTATAGCTGTAGTAATAATTACGTAATCCAGTCTGTTATAAAACCATGGCATTAAAGTTTCTTTATTTTTACTGTTAATGATAAATTTCTCTATTTTTTCAAAACACTCAACAACAAATCTGTGATTTTTTTCATCATGAGATGCAGATATTGAATTCTCATTATATATATAGTGATAATATGGCTTATTTATAAAAATTGCACTTTCAATTTTTTCAAAAAGTCTAAGATTAAACTCCAATCCTTCTGCCCCTTGTCTTAAAATCTCATCATGGAGTATATGATTTTTTTCAAGTAACTCTCTCTTTATTAGCTTACAATAAGCTACAGCTATATTACCATTAAAATGCAATAATTGCTCCTGCAACCATTTACACTCTTTACCTCGGTAAATTTTCCCATCTTCCAGATAATATTTATATACTTCAGATGAATGTTCATACTCCTTAACCATTCCACACATAACAAGATCTACAGAATACTTTTTACCGTAATTGTACATTTCACTGCACATTTCACCATCAATCCAGTCATCACCATCTACAAACATAATCCATTTTCCTGTTGCTGCCAGAAAACCTGAATTACGTGCCGATGAAAGTCCTCCGTTAACTTTGTGAATAACTTTTATTCTATTATCCTTTTCTGCATACTCATCACATATGTTCCCACAATTATCAGGTGATCCATCATCAACTAATATGATTTCAATATTTTTGAAAGTTTGTTTCACAATACTTTCAATGCATTTTCTTAAGTATCGTTCAGGCACCTTGTATATAGGAACAATAATGCTAATTTTTTCATTCTCCATTGCAATTCACTCCTATCCTTTTTTAATATGCTTTAGTATTTTATCAAGACATACAAGATTAAGAAAAAGTCTTGCATTCTTTTTTAATTTAATATTTAATGATAAGTTCATCCATAGGCATATTCTCATAATCCTTAAAGAATTCATCTCTTCTTACATTAAAATCAGGTGAATATACCATTTCTTTAACATTTTCAATAACTGTTTCAACTTTAATATTTTTATATTTAAAATTGTCCATAATATTTTCAAATGCTACTTTTCCCTTTTTTATAAAAATTAGTTAATGTCTATATATTTATGTCCTGTAATAAACTCAATATTAATTAACTTTTTATATTCATTCAAAACCTTACTAATACCTGCATTTAGCAATTCAAATTCATTATTTTTTAAATAAAATGACATTTGTTCATCTACAAAGTTTTCACGTAAATCAGTAGAATATCCATCTATACCTGCAATTAAAATATTTTCAACACCTAAATCTATAAGATACTTAATAAGCATAAGTGCAGAATTATCCTCAACAAATTCGACATTATTAAGTAAAGTCTTATAATTTGTCTGAATATACAATCCTTTTTGAGGAATGTTAGAAGTTCCAATTATTTTATTATTAAAAAAATCGTTATTTTCTATAAGCCTTTGATACCTTCTCAAATTGCTTACAAATATATAGTCCATTTTAACATATTTATATACAAAGTTTACTGAAATTGTTACAACATTTTCCTTATTACATATTTCAATGACTTTATCTTTTTCTCTTTCAACGCTTTTACCTGGAGCAATAATTAAAACACTTTTCCCCTTGAACATATCTTTAAATGTGTTAACATTATCTTCATAAGTAATACCTTGAGCCATATAAGAAATATACAACTTTTCAATATATTCTTTATCATAGATATTCTTCTTTTCATCTGAAATTATTTTCAAAATATCATCAATATTGTCAACATTTAAAGTTTTTTTACTGTCTAAATAGGTTGCATAATTAGGATGGCAGTAATTTAAAGCTGATAAATAGTGTGGAATTGAATAACCCCAATAATTTGTTGCATATATTTCAGCTAAAACATCATCAATAATTGTTAATAATGGTTTTATATTATAATTTGCCTCAGTATGTAAATTCAAATAACTTAAAAACATTTCTGAATTTAGGTTTCCTGCACCTCTACCCATGCCAAAAGTACTTGAATCAATAATTATTTTACGTTTAGTTTCTATTTCACATAAACTTTGTGCATTGGAAAAAGCTAACTGCATATTATTGTGAGAATGATAACCAAATCTTATATCTTTATGTAAATTATTATCATTAAGATAAAAAAAACGCATAATATCGTTCTTATTCATAGAACCAAAACTATCCGCCATATAAAAAGCATATGGTTTAATTTTATTTGCGATTTTAATTAATTCCAATACTTCTTCATCAGTATATGACATTGTTACCATAGGTTGTATAAAAACCTCATAACCTTTTTTCTTTATTTCAGCACATAATTCCATAGCTTTCTTTGAATTTTTTTTATGAAATGCAACTCTAATTCCATCTACATATAAACCAGTATTTTCAGGTATGGACTCAGCAGTATATTCACCAAAATTTATCATACATACAAACATAGTATTATTTCTTTCTTTGGGTAAGACTTCAGCAATTTGCTCCATAGTATTGAACTTTGAACATTCTTTATTATATTCAGTTTTATTTGTAAGAAAGCCACATTCAACAATATCAAATCGAGCTTCAACTAGTTTTTGCAAAATACTTTTTATATTCTTATATCCAAATTCCCATTTGTTTACATATCCACCATCTCTTAAAGTACAATCCAAAGAACATATTCTATTTTTCATAATAACTCCTTTAAATAAAGTAATTATAACCTCTCATATCTCTGGTTAAATTTACATTTGATCTTCATTCAAATTATTTTTTAAAATTAAATGATTAAAAATAGAATCCGCAATTTGAAAATCCTCTAATTCATCAATATCTACACTTTCAATTTCTCCTACTTCAACAATATATGGATTTTCTCCAATTCGTCTATTTAAATCACTCATTACATTTTTTTTATAAATATAGAATCCACTTGTTTCTTCATACAAAGCAGGAAGGTCTTGAGTTCTAGGTATATTGTTAAGTTCATAATTAAATGGCTTACCATCTTTCCACAAAAAATCTTGAAGTCTTTTTGCAGCAAACGCTGAATCATATGTACTGTTTTTAACTGCCGCAATCCCCTTTTTTATACTTTCAGCTTTAACAAATGGCGCCGTTGTATGTGTCATAATGTATATGTCTGCATTTACATCTTTTGTAAATGCATTTAGTACTTCATTTATTTTCGTTGTGTCCTGATCTAAAGACTCACTTCTTTTCAAATATTTTACACCACTTGGTATAAACTCTCGGATATCTTCATTACTACAATATACATACACATCATCTATTTCTTTTATTGATAGAAGTGTATTCAAAATATAAAAACAAAGAGGTTTTCCATTTGTAAAACTTCTTGTATTTTTTTGTGGTAATCTCCTATTATTTAACTTCATTGGAACTACAGCTACAACTTTCATATTATTATCTATCCTTTCTTTAAATACTTCATTAACTTTAAAACTTATATATCTAATCTTTTTTATTTTATTATAATAAGTCTTATGCAAATCATTTATTATTATACATTAGTATAAATATAACAGAAAAAATATCTACTTCATTTCTTATCCATGAACCATAATCTTTTTTTATATCACTTGAATATCCATCCAAAAAAAAATCGTATATATCACACAAACTTATTTCTTTTTTTATTTGTTCCTTGCCAATTTTTCAGCATTTTTTCTATCAGCAGTAAAAGAATCAGGCAAAACTAAATCTTCATTTTCCAAACAGTATTTTAATACATATTTAAATATATCAATATTTTTTAACACTTCTATAAATCAGTGTTTCAAAAATGTCAAACGAAACATATTTGTGCTCATCTATAAGCCTTTTTATTGTTTCTAACTGCATTTAATTTCACCTCATAAGCCTACATTTTATAATACATCATCAAGATTAACCCTCTCGAAAACCTCTAATTCTCCGCCCCTTGTAGCATTATATATCTTTATTCCATTATTGTCTGCATATTTTTTAGCTTCTCTATATGCAAATCTCATTCTATCCCCCGCTTTATCCGCAGTTTTATCAATTACCCCATGCTCTATAAAATGTTGTTTTTTACCATTATAACTACAATCTGCCCCCAATAGATAAATTTCTGTAAAACCCATATATACAGCTAACTGTATTAAAGAATATGTAATACTATATCCATCATAAACTGTTAAGCTACAATCTTTACTAAATTTAGTAAATAACTTAGCATTAGGAAATTTATGTTTTAATATATTGAAAGGAAAAACATAAAAGCTTTTGGGTATATCAAAAAACTTTATAAGATTGCTGCCTACAAAAATATTTTTAAAACCACAGTTTTTTATACTAGATTCTATATTTCTATATACATATTCATCTTGTATACCGTAATATGTTGGTTTCCAATTAGTTTTATCACATATCATTGCTATGGAATTCATACCAAATGTATATTCATTATCTAATTTTTCTAAATCGCTGATAGTTAAACTCGGTCCTGTAGCAATAATAAAACATCTTTTTCCCTTATGTATATTACAGAATTGTTTTATATTTTTATATCTATTTGATATGCCTATTTCCCTTAGTAAAATCCCAATATTGCATATACAGCGTTCACAAAATAAAATTGGCAATACCATGTATCTAAACATCTTATATTCTTTTAATCTTTTCTTTAAATTAAGTAATATATCGTTTTTCATGCAAACTAAAACCTCTTCACATTATTAATCATATCATTTTACCTTTTAACTATAATAATATTGTAAATATAATTCTTCTAGTCTTTTTGCAGCAGAATTAATTTCATAACCTGAATTTATCATATTTTCCTTTACATTTTTTTTATTAAATAACTTATATTTTAATATCGCATCTGCCCACTTTTTCGGAGAAGATTGCAAATTCAGGAAGAGCATACTATTTGTAACATTGGCTTCTTCAGGCACTTTTGTAGATGCAACAATGGGCAATCCAACTGCCTGAGCTTCTATAGCAACCATACCCAACCCTTCATACCTTGACGGAAGGACAAATACATCCATAGCTTGATATAACTTTTCTACGTCATGCCTTGCACCCATAAAAATAACGTTATCATTGAATTCCATGTTATGTACTAACCTTTTTATTTTATCTTCAGTTTCTCCTTCTCCTACAAGCATCAAAGCGACATTTTTATTCCTTTTATAAATTTCTCTGAATATTTCTATCAGAAACTCCTGATTTTTCTGATAACAAAATCTTCCCACATGACCAATAACAAATTTACCTTCAAATCCAAGTTCTCTTCTGATTTCATTTCTTATTGCCTCATCTTTTTTAAATTTATTTAAGTCTATTGCATTATAAAAAATTGTAACTTTTCCATTTTTAACAGCCTTTTTCCCCCACATCCATTCCCCTGCGAACTCTGTACAAGCCGCTAAATGTGTTGGAAATATTTTTCCAAAAGGACGCAATATATATTTTAAAATATTTTTCTTTGTCTCACCTTTGCCAGCTGTTGAATGATTATGTGCAATTCTCACCGGTACGCCTGCTTTCTTGGCAGCATATAACGGAAACACACTTAACGTGTTTAAATGCGAGTGTACAATTTTATAATTATTTTCTCTAAATATTTTTATTAGTGCAGGTATATATTTAGTTATATTTTGATAAGGTGGAACAATAAAAACACGTCCTCCCAAACATTCAATTTCATCCTTTAATATATTAGTTGAATCCTCATCTACAATAAAATCAAATTGTATTCTCTCTCTATCTATATTTCTGTAATAATTTAATACAACATTTTCCACCCCGCCATTACACATTTTGCCAACAACCTGTGCAACTCTTATAACCTCACTCATTTTACTGCTCCTTAATGTTCATCATATAATCCCAATTTTTTAAGCCATTTCACTCTTTCTTCAGAAAACTCAACAGCTTCTTTCATATCTCCTGCCATGGTTTTTAATGAATATTTCCATCTGAACATCGCTGAAAATATTCTCTGAATCCACGCAACAGGTAATAAAAATGGCATTTTTTTTAAATATTTATATCTGTAATCCAGCATTTTAACTGTCGGAAATAATATTTTTCTTATTCCTTTTATGCTGTCATCTTCGTGTTTTGCTGCCTGGGAAACAAGTGTGTTGCCCTGTTTACCAAATATTCCATTTAACATAGTATATTCCATAAACAAATCACAATCTTTTTCTTCAACATAAATGCCGGAAACATCCACATCATACCATTTATTTATAGCATTAATTATGTAACTATAAGTATTAACATAATTTTGTTCACTGCATATTTCTCTTACTTTGTCAAAATCAATTTCTGCCTTATATTTTTTTACGAATAAAGCAACATCACATAAATTTCTTATTCCTGCACCCTCTCGTACATAATGCTTTCCCATATGCACTATCATATGAGCCAAAAAATATGTATGTTTTAGAAATGTAAAATTATCTTTATTCGTACAATTGCTCAAAAACAATTTGTCGTATTTTTCAGAATTATATCTGAATTCTTCCTCTATTGTGTCAAAAACTTCCCAATAAGCCACATCGTTTTTACACACAATGCCAAAAGCATCGTTTATAACATCATACCCATTATCTTTAAATATTTTTGCAATGCCACCAATTGATTTCTTATCTACAAGTACATCAAAATCTCCCATCGTTCTAAGTTCAGGTATGGGATAAATATTTCTTAAAATACACCCTTTAAGTCCAATTATATTGAATCCATTTTCTTTAACTATCCTGTTCATCCTTAGAAATTCATTATATCTTCTGCTCATAATACTTATGGTAGATATCATTGTATTGCTCCATAGTTTTATGAGTTCTTCATCAGGCAAAAACTTTTTATCAAGTTTCATTACAGCAGGAAACAATAATCCGGCAATATTCTGTTCACTTGCCTTATCATAAATATATTTCCATTCAATAATTGCATCAGGTCTTTTAGGGATATCATCAAATATTGACGCTCTTGATAATTCAACAATATATTTATCTTCATATCTCATTTCGTATACCTCTTAAAGCTTTTCACCATTCCTAACGCCTTTTAATAATTCAAATTATTGTCAAATTTATTGACGCTAACGCTTTTCATATTCCTTTGCTTCTCTCAAAAACTCCGGACTGAATATAATATTTTCAGTTCCCTTTTCCTTATGTATATGCTCCGTATATCCAACCGGGATTGTAGATTTATTAATATCCTCAAAATTTCTCATTTCCCTTATCCTCTTTTCCCAAATTTCTGCCATCCTCGCCCTTTAATTCAAAGTTGAGAGAACTTTATCAAGCCACCAAAACCCTCATATTTACTGACTTTTTCCTGGTTGTTGTTATTATTTCACAACCACCTCTCGATGTAATATTATCGCCAACTTTCTCTTCCTCGCTGTGAATTGCAAATTTGCCCTTCATCCACAATAAAGTCTTTAGCTCGCTTTCAATAATTCTATTTGTATTTCAACCATTTCACCCACAGTATTGTTCATGTAAGAAATACTATAAATTTGAAAATAAAATATTAAATTTAAAATGATGAACCCCCTCTAAAACAAAACGGAAAGAACTCTCTAAAAAGAACTATTTTTACTTTGCAGACATATTTAACTTATAATCGCCTAACTAATATTTACACAAAAAAAGAACATCTGATCATATAAGGAAAATTTTTATTATTTCCTTATATACAGATGTTCCTTTTCACAGGACCAGGCTTTATCTTTCCTGGTCAAAATTAAATTCAAAAAACAACACTATAAATAGAGCAAAACTCATACAAATTCCCAAATAATTATTTAATATTAATGTTCCCTAAAATGTTTTCTTTACTATTTTTCTGGTTCCACAGAAATATTCAACATATCTAATACCTGTCCAATCTGCTTTTCAAGACGAAAGCACACTTCTACCCGTGGACCATCATAAATATAAACTGCATCAATAAAAGCAGTCACTGCATTCTGAGTTAATGTATCCTCTTTCAAAAAATCTTCAACATTGCACACAAGCTTGCGTACATCCGACAGTATTTTTTCTTCAGCAGTTTCTTTTAAAGCATCATCTTCCATTGCGCTTTGTGTATCAATAATTTTTTTGTTGACCTGCTCCTTTAAGCTTTGATATTCTTCAAGAGTTATTTCTCCGTAAGCATATTTTTTATATAGAATGATACGCTCTTCTTTAAGCAAAGAATTTTTCATTTCCTCCTTCATTTTCAAACCTGCTAAATCTCCTTCTTTCAGTTTCTTTTCTCTGTCCATCTCCTTAATTTTTTTATCAATACGGCTTAAAATACTTAACATATATTGTAGCCTGCAAAAAGTTATATTCTCAATTTTTTTGATACTATATACGCCCTTGGGACATTTCGAAAACTTTGGCATTTCCCGTCCATCACAACACCATACAACCGGATCAGTCAAATTAAAATTATGGTACATCACTCTATGACAATGACCGCATCGTATTTTTCTTCGTAAGGCAAAGTTATTTTTTATAGAGTATTCCTTTCTGGATGTATACCTGATTACTTTCTGAGCCTGCATAAATTCTTCATGAGTAACGATTGCTTCATGAGTTCCTTCTGTGATATATCTCCGCTCCTTCGGATTCTCTCTCACAATTTTAGTTCCTGACAAAATTACACGTCGTTTTCCAAGTACCATTGCACCAGTATAGGTATATTCTTTTAGAATACGCAAAACTTTCCCTGCATTCCAAATTTTATCGGGTGAAAGAACATATTGATTTTCCTTTCCCTGTACTTTATTGATTTTATTATATTCTGAAGGAATAACTATCTTGTCCTCGTTCAACCGATAGGCAATCTGCGTCGTATTCATTCCAAGCAGTGCCAGATCAAATATTTTCCGTACAATTATGGCTGCATGTGGATCAATTTTGTACCGACCCTTTTTCTCAGTATCAAATACATAACCAAAAGGAGCTAAACCATTGGTACTGTATCCCTTTTTCCACTTTACCTCATTAGCACTATGTAACTTTTTGCCCAAATCCCTGCTGTACATTGTGTTAACCAGATTGCCCACTGCAACATCCAGACTCATAGTTGTACCAACATAATTTTTACTGTCATATTCATTATTAATGGCAATAAATCTTACGCCCAACAACGGAAATATCTGCTCCATATATTCCCCGACTCCAATATAATCTCTTCCAAATCTTGATAAGTCCTTCACAACTATAACAGCAATTTCCCCCTGTTTTGCCAAATCTATCATTTTTTTAAATCCCGGCCGTTCAAAATTAGTTCCTGTATATCCATCATCAACAAATTCTTTAATTTCCATTCCTTCAAATTCATCTTTCGATTCAACAAATTCCCGAATCAGTGTCTTTTGATTTTCTATGCTGTTGCTTTCATCTTTCCCATCCTGTTCCATGTCCATATCTCCATCAGCCAAAGAAAGTCGACTGTATGAAGCCAGAAACTGTTTCTTCATTAACATATATCATTCACCTCTTTATCAAAATCCTTTAGTAAATCAGCTATAGAAAATTTAAAAATCAAATGAATTTTTTTATCATTGCCTACCTCAATTTTTTGAACCAGCTCTTTGACCACGTCCCCGTCAAAAGCCATTTTACCCAAATAAGGTCTAAATCTTTGCAATATCTGCTTGAAACACTTTATTCTGTCTTCTACATCTTCCTTCTCCTGCTTAACTATTTTCAATTCTTTTTGACAACGCTCATATTCTCCGGCAATAATATCTCTCATCTTCAGATATTCATCCAGATCTAAATCACCTGTTGCATAATTCTCATACAATTTACGTTTCCTATTAATCAATTCATCTGATTTTAAATTAAACTTAAGAAATCTGTTTTTTATTTCTGCAAGAGAACCTCTGATATTCACATCATTCTGAGTCTGATCTACCAATTCCTCACTCTCACACAGTAATAATAAATGTTCATTGATTCTGTCCATCACCAACATTTGTAAAAGACCCGTTGTAATCTTATGTCCCATACATATGCAATTCACATTATGTTTCTTACAGACGTAATAACATAATTTCTTATCTTCATCTGCTCCATGCGGCAAACGTTCAAATCTCATTTTTTCACCACATTCTGCACAATAAACCATATTTTTAAGCTTATCCTTAAATTTTTCATTTATAGTTTTTGCTGCTTCTCTGCACCGACGAAACTTTTCCTTATTTTCTTGTAGAATATTCTGTACAACCTCAAAATCATCACGAGGAATTATCGCCGGATGTGTATTGGGTGTTATACTCCATTCTTCCTCAGGCAGATATGTTTTCTTTCTGCCGGCAAATAATGCCTGGCTGGTTTTATTGCTTACAGTATCTCCTGTATATGTCTGATTTTCAAGAATACAACGCACAGATGTTCCCTGCCATTTCCATTCCTTTTCTTTTTTTATTATACCCATTTGATAAAGACGCTCTCTCGGTGTAGGTGCGCCTAAGATCTGCAAACGTTTTGCTATCTCCCTGTAGGACACTTTAAAATATGCCCACATAAAAATCAACTGTACATAAAATGCAGTTTCCGTATCGATCTCATTGTGTTTTGTTTCAGGATTGCGTATGTAACCATAAGGAGCTGCTGCTCCTGCAACAAAGCCGTCCTCTTTCTTCTTCTGCAGTGAAGACCAGATTTTCCGCGAAATATCCTTTGCATAAAGTTCGTTTATTAAGTTGTAAAGTGGTACAGACATATTTTCAACATCACGAGTATTGTTGCTGTCAAACCGATCTGTAACTGCAATCAGTCTTACTCCAAGAAATGGGAATATTTTTTCAATATAGTAACTAGCCTCTAACATATTCCTGCCAAACCTTGATAAATCTTTCACAACTATACAACGTATTTTTTTCTGCCGTATATCATTCATCATTTGATTAAATGCAGGACGTTTAAAATTAGTTCCTGTATATCCATTATCAAAATAAGTTGCCACACATTCCAGATCATCTTGTTCTTTAATATAATTTTGCAAAAGAGTTATTTGGTTTTCCATTGAATGTCCATTTGCCTCTTCTTCCACAGATAACCGTCCATAAGCTGCTGTTGGTTCCTTAAACATCGTATCTTGAAATTCCGAAAACTTTAATTCTGTATTTATCGCTGTAGTTTTTTTTCTGCTTTTTCTAGCCATTATATTCTTCCCCCTCTGTTACTGTATCAAGTATCATTTTTTTCCATCTGTTAAATTTGGGAGTAATTGAAATACGGCAATCTTTCAATTCAGCTGAAAACCCCACAGTAACATTATCTATCAGCTTATGTATTGTGTCCTTATCCAAATGTATCGGAATATCCGTCCGTGAAAAAAGCAATATCCATGGATTTTTTACACTATATGCCCGTTCTAAATCACTGACATCTTTCATAATTTTTGAAAATTCCACATTTAACCTCTCACAAGCTTCCAAAAATGTATTACACTCCCTCTTGTATTCTTCCTTAGCCATAATTCCTTGGGAATATCGTTCATAAAATGCTAATCTCCGAGACTGTTCTGATTTCATTCCGTCCAAAATTGATTTCATATCCTGTAGTAATTGTCCGCTATGTTCCTCTATCTGTTTCATTAAGTCACATTTATGTATATATAATTCGGCTTTTTTAGCCAAAGCTTTCTCTTTGCAAATCCATTCTATAACATAATTAAAAACTTCCTCAGCTGGGATTTTAACATTTTGTCCTTTCTCATTATGAGTACAAGAATTTTTACATATAAACCAACTATCACTGGTTTTGTAATTGCTTCTTCTTTGAACAGGACTGCCACAGTTTTCACAGCTGATTATGGCAGCCAATGGATTTATTTTTTTATAATTTTCACGATTATTAAGTTTCACAAAAGAAACAGGGACTGTCAGTACAGGACTTTTTCCCTTAGCATTGATCCATCGTTTTAAAATGTCACTATGCATTTCTCTTCTCTTTCCCTCAAAATAATCCTGTATCTCATCTCGGCTTTTTTGACTGCTGTCAAATTTTTCGCTGACAACAACCAAATGAATGCCCGCCTCAATCAATGTATCCAGAATCATATGTTTCACAATTGAGAAGCTGGTTCCGCAATAATATAATGAATAAACAACAATGCAATCATATTTTCTTTCCATCCCGTCATGGATAAGCTGTTCAAACGCAATATCTGCCTTTATATCACTCTTACGATCTGAATATTTCTTTTTCAGTGACCAGCCACATATATGTATAAACTCTGAAATAATTTTATTCTGCCTTGATATTTCCACACATTCCTCTTCAATACGCCATGGCAAAGTTCTTGTATAACTAACACATTTCATGATACAGCCCCCTTTGTTTAATTCCCGGTATTCACCGCTGACAAAGATGCAGTTTCCATACATTCTTTACAGTAATTAAAGATATTTTCAATTTCTTCATGAAATCTGAATCTAATTTTAATATCTTCCTTATCTACTACGATAATTTTTTCAATCAGCTCTACCAAAGTCCGTCTGTCCAGTTTCTGCAAATCCTTATATTTCTTGAATATTTCAATCCATGGTATCTGATCAGGATTAACATTAATGAGTGCTTCATGCTGTCTGTGCAGTTCTTGTTGTGCAGCTCTTGCGGTTTCGATCCGTTCAGTAAAATTACGGTTAAGCTCCAGATATTCCTCATTATTAACAATTCCGTTGAGCATATCATTGTAAACCTGCTGGCAAAGATTTGAATATTTATCAATTTCCATTTCAAGAATTTTGATTTTATCCGAAAAAGTTTTTACCATTCTCCATTCCCTTGGAATATTATTAATTTTATATAGCATTTCTTCAATTTTACATACATTCCTGATTTCATCCTGTAATATTTTCAGTACCGCATTATACAATTTTGTTTCACTGATCAGGTGAGATGTACAATCTCCATGGTTTTTATATGTTGAACAATGCAAATAATAATATTTCTTGCCATTTTTTGAAGTCATACGCCTTACCATGCTCTGCTGACAATTTCCGCACTCCACCATGCCTGAAAACAGGGGAACAGTTTCACAGCCTTTTCCCGAACGTGTATCCAGACGCAAAACTCCACCTACTGTATCAAATAACTGGCGTGAAATAATAGCCTCATGGGTACCCTCTACTCTTATCCACTGCTCCGGTGCAACATAGCGAATTTTCTTCATTTTATAATTAACTTTTTGACGCTTCCCCTGTACCATCGTTCCCAGATACACTTCATTTGTCAGAATCCGTATTACCTGTATTGCCTGCCATTTTACCTTACCACTTGTCTTAAATCCGCTTTTGTATGTTTCCCCTGATAAACATTTATACATACTTGGCGGAATCACTCCCGTTCGATTTAACCGATCCGCAATACGATAAGCACTCATCCCCTCCAACTTCCACTGAAAAATATCACGTACAATTGCTGCCGCATAATGATCCACAACTAAGTGATTATGATTTTTACTGTCCTTGCGATAACCATATGGTGCATAATTTCCTATAAATTCACCATTTCGGCATTTAACAGCAAGCTGACTTCGTATCTTTGTAGATATATCACGGCTATATGAGTCATTGATCAGATTTTTAAAAGGAATAACAATATCAGCCGAAATTCCATCTTCCTTTGCATTATCATAATTATCATTTACTGCAATAAAACGAATACCTTTTTTAGGGAAAAACCGTTCAATAAGTTTTCCTGTACCAATAAAATCACGCCCCAGCCTTGACAAATCTTTAACAATAATGCAGTTAATTCTGCCCGTTTCACAATCTTTTATCATCCGTTTAAAATCAGGGCGTTCAAAATTTGTTCCCGTATATCCGTCATCCACATATTCATCTACAAGTTTTATCTCCGGATGGGCAGATACATACCCTCGTAGTAGTTCCCGCTGATTTTTAATGCTGTCGCTTTCCGGTTTATCTGCATCTTCAACAGACAGACGCATATACAAACCTGCTTCTTCTTTTAATCTTTTTTGAAATAAAAACATAAAGCCATTGACTCCTTTCCGATTGTCAGATACAACCCGGAAAAAGCCAATGGCTCTTTTTGACTCTGTTAATTTTTAATGATATTACCGCAGGGCAAAATTTAAACAGTCCTTTTTACCTGTTTGTTTTCAATTTATTATATTGTTTACTCACAGATATTGCAGCAAGCTATCGGCAGTTTTCAAGTTGTACCCAATTTTTCTCTTTCTCTTTCTGATTGTAATCCCATTTTTATTTTGCCCATGGCCTGCAAAAGGCAGCTTGCATATCATAATATCAAATGCAGTTCTGAAGTATCAAATATATTATACAATACTTTCACTTCTGCATCAGATATTTACATAAAAAAATATAGACATAAGTATATATCTGTGTCAAAATTAAAACATAAAATTTCAATTAATAACAAATAAATACTTATATCTACAATTAATTCTATCATAACTTTATTAAATTTAAAAGCCTTTAATATTTATTTTTCTAATACTGATAATGGTAGATTTTCCAATGAATTCTCAAAATAACATCCCTACGCCTCTATTATCTTTCATAAATTACAAATTTAATTTTTATTATATTCTATTTCGATACCAGCTTCTTTTATAAAATTCTGATGTCTGTCTAGTTTTTTGCTTCCTGTCAGAACTCTGAATACTCTAAAAATAATATAAGACCTTTTAGTCTTAAGTGAATCAAACCAACGATAGACCCATGCTGCAGGAAGATAATATTTTGGTTTTTCTTTATACCACTCAAATTTCATACGCATAAAATCATCATCAGGGAAAAACCAGAATAAAAGATTTTTTCCTTTTGAATTAGCCTTATTATCCTTAATATACTGATTCTTTAATACCTGGAAATCAGAATTTCTGTTATAAAAGCCAAAAACGCCCGCCGACAATATATATTCACTTAACTGATCATAAAATTCTGAATCAACTTTCAGCTTAAATTCAGAATCGCTTATAATCCCTTCTGTATTTATATTAAACCATATCTTACAAAGATTTATAATATTTATTGCAAAGGATTTTAAGCGAATTTTATCAAATTCATCCCATATATATTTCCAGTCAAGGGAAGTACCAAAATGATTAATAAACAGAGCTGCATCCATAATCATTCTTATTCCACAGCCGCTTTTTGAAAAATGTTTTGCAGTATGCACAATAGTATATATAAAATGATCCTCATGAGCCAGTCTGTAAGTAAGTCCTTCCATCTGAACTGCTTTTTTATACTTGCTCTTATAATACTCTCCAAAGTTAACCCCATTGCCTATCTTCTCATTAAGCTGGTCATGCAATTCAAAATGGAGATTATTTTTATCAAATCCCACCTCATTATAATAAATTTTTGAGATAGTATAGCCATTTTCCCTTATAACATTCATTGCCTTTTCCAGATCTTCTTCTTTAACAAGAATGTCAATATCTCCCATTGTTCTAAGTTCCGGATCAGGGTAATAATTCTTTATTAAATATCCCTTTGACATAAGATGCCATATACCATTGTCTGTAAACAACTTAATTATATTATTTATTTCTGCATCTCTTTTTGCTGAAACTAAAGCCGTTGTCAAAAAAGACTTGTACAATTTATCATTTATTTCCTTGGGCAATGTACACCCATTGTTCTTAAGTGCAACATAAATTATACCGGAAACATTATGAATATCAGCCAAATTCACCATTTGTTCCCAGTCAATATCTCCACTTATATCTATTTTCTTATTTTCTTTGTTTATATATGCAGATAACAAATTAATTAAAAAAATTTCATTACAATTCATATATCATCTACCAGCCCGTTTAATTTTAATGTTAATATTATAATCTTCTTACATTTTTAAATTATATGCCATCCACTATCATTTGTCAACATAAGTACAAAACTTTTCAACAGACAATAAGCCAATAAAATAAAGATAATTTTTATGTGAATTTAAAGTACTAAAATTTACTTTAATTTATCACTTTCACTTTCGAATTTTTTTCAAAAGCATAGATAATATATATTTAATCATTTTCTGGTTTGCAATAAAGAAAAATACACCAGCTATAACTGTAATGATTGCATCAGCAACATTTGTTGTCCAAATTGTAACAGTAGAGATAACTATTCCTATGGCTAAATATATTATAAAATGCAATACATCAATTTTAATTGGAAACGTATCTCTGATGTCTCTCATTATACACAGCCACATAACAAAATAGCCTAAAAAAGTAGAAATAGACGCTGCAAATAATCCAATATATTTTATTAAAAGAATATTAACCACTAAATTAATTATTGCACCATAAATGCTTGTTATTGCTGCTCCACCAGTCCTTTTACCTTTTAAATATCCTATACTACAAAAAGCAGACAACCCATGAAACACACTACCCATATATAGAAATCCCATATAAACAGCAGCCTCTTTATAGGATTGACTTAAAATAAGTTTCATAAACAATTTTGTCAGAGGAATTAAAACAAAAGCCATTCCAAAAGACAATGAATATAACTGTTCAAATATTTTTTTTGTATATTGAGTAGTTTCATTTCCCTTTTCAAGCTGTGCCAGTGCCATATCTGTCCAGGCATTGTTAAACATCGTAAACACTGTTTGCAGAATAGTAGGAAATTTAGATGCCACTGAATAAATTCCATTAGCTGCACTTCCCATAAACAATCTTATAATATATCTGTCAGAAGTACTCATAACCCACCAGCTAAGTGCAGAAGGAACCAGTGGAATTGAATATTTAAGCATTTCTTTCTGTTGTTTTCTATAATTAGGCTTAAGATCAACTCTTCGCAATCCTTTTTCAGCAATTACAATAAATAAAATTGTTATATACAAACTAACAATGCTGCTTTGCAATAATGCTGTAACACCTTGATGTAGAAAACATATTTTAATCACATTTAATCCTAACATAATTGAGGAATGAACAATTCCTGATATTGCAAACAATTTTTGATTCTTCAAACCTCTAAGTATTTTTTGAAGACATTCAAGTATACGATCGCCTATCAGTATTGCAATAAAATAATAACAATTCCATATTGGTATAAACTGATTTATAATTAAAAGTATAAGTACTGCCATCAGGCAATTCCCAAACAACAGTTTATATGTTGCTGAAATATACGGAACTTCATTTTCCTTTTCCTTTATTATCCATCTATATGTAGCATCAGACACCTTCATTGTAATTAGTGATGAAAGTAAACTTACTGTTGTAACCAGCAAATCATAATCTCCTAGATCCGATGGTGAAATATAATAAGTATAAAGCGGAACAATCAAAAAATTTAAAAATTTAGTTCCAAAAGTTCCTATTGCATATGTTATTGTACCTATTAACAACGCTCTATTTGCTTTTCTGTTTTCCATTTTTGATCACCAATATAAATATTAAATTTTTTTAATAAACACAGTACGTAATTTTCTCTTTAAAAATTCCAAAAATATATACTCATGGTCTCTTATCCACATCAATATCTTGTGCTTCATTGATATATTATCACTTTTGTCAAAATATTTTTCCATTAGACTAAATACAGGAATTTTTTCAAAATCATCCCTATACTCCTTGTATTTAGCATTTTGTTTATAGTGTCCATAGAGAACTCTATTTCCTGTAGCAGCTTCATCAAACGATTTTTCTTCTGCTATTAGTTCGTTTTTAATCGTTTCAAAAACATTTTTCCCTTTTTCAGAATTGACCAAAACCAAAGATATCCCTTCATCGTTGTTTCTCAATTTTCTTACCGAAGACCAATAACCCCCCCAAAAAATCCCCCAATGTTATATCTCCAACTCTCTAGTTGCATATAAGCACTCACTACAACAACTCCTTGATATTAAATTTTTTAAAAATGCTCTTAAAAATGGATCATTTTGTTTCCCGCTTTTATAATTACCTTTTTCAAATTCAAATATTTTATTTATCTGGTCAGTACTATATAATTTTTCAAAATCATTTCGTACGCATAGCAAAACACCATTTCGCTCGCTGCTCCATGTATATGTACCAATCAGCGAAGTTACAATATCCGAGAATAAATAAACAGGAATATTATGAAACCTTGTTTTTACTGAATCATATAACACTTTATCACGTGCTAAAAATATTATTCTTTTGTGATTATTATATATATTTACAGTTTTTTCATATTCTTTTTGATCCTTAAAATTAACAGTCTGTGGTAAAACCAAAATCCTATTTCCCGGAAAATTCTTAACGATTGTTTTGTGCATTGGTTGGTCCCTATGAGTTTCTTTCGTACAATACCCACTTTGAAAAATAATTAAATCATCATCTGTTGTTTCATTTTTTAACAATTTAACAAAATTTGAATCATAGCATGCATAACTTTGAAAAGCTAATATTTGATATTTAGGATAGTTCTCTTTACACCACTTAATTGCACAGTATGTCTTGGCTATATCCCCCAAGTTTTGATGCATTGGTACGCCAAAATATAATATTTTCTTTTTCCACTTTTGAGCTGTATTCAATATTTCTAAGGACTCACTAACAACTCTTTTTCTTTCTCCATATGTTTTTACATAACGAGCAGGTGCATATAAACTATTACTTATTTTAAACATCCTATTATTTTTTCTTATATTTATTGTCAATACCTCCGTTTTTTTCAGGCAATAGTTTGCTATAATATGCACTGTTCAAATTAAACCCTATTACCAATATAAAAGCATTGGGAACAGCTATGGGATTAAAAAACGCAGTTGCTGCGGTACTTGATATTAAAAAATATATCATAAGAGAAAGTAGCGCAATTCCTATATTTTTATTTATTTTTAAACAATCATATGCTTTTTTTAATATCAACAATATAATCCCACCGTATATCACAGTTCCTGCGTATCCAAATTCACCTAAAAGAACAGGCCAAAATGAATCTGTTAAGTAATTTGTATTTATATAACCCATACCATAGTTATTTCTATACCCTAATTCTACATATACCGGCGAATAATACTTTGCAGCAGATGCTGACGCAAAAGTACCATATCCCAGCCCAAGCGGGAAATTCTCCTTTGCAATAGAAATAGAATCTTCAGTTAAAATTGAACGAGCTGAATCTTCGTCTCCATAGTACTTATCTAAGTTTCCCGAAGATAAAAAAGCTATCGTCATAACTGCCAAAAATACTAATACAATACGTGCTTTTCCAAGTTTAAATTTTTCATATCCCCATAAAAACAAATATAAAGAAATAAATCCAAAAGCCTTAGTTCTTAAAGTTGAACCTATGACACAAAGTGCCATAATTTTTAATATAGTGCTATGTTTTATACTATTAGGTCTGAAAGAAATAATTGCTATTAATAAAACTGTAACCTGAGATAATACAGCAGGATGGTAGTAAAATAAATGTACGGCATGTAAACCATATCTGTAACTGGTACTTTCAAATAAAGTATTAGGAAAAATAATATCAAAAACCATAAGAACAAAAAAAATCACAATCAATACTTGTGCAATTTTTTCAAGAGTTTTTAATATACTAAGAGAATTATATCTCTTGCTAATAAACTGAAATCCCAAAAGTGTTATAAGAAATTTTGTACAGCTTACAACATCTTCAATTACTGCTAAAATTGGCTGAATATTGTTTATTAAAGTACAAACAAATCCAATTCCAACAAAAACAATAAACAACAAAAATTCTTTAAAAAATTTTTTTGGTATACCTACTTTTATCAAATGTACAACTAATGTTATTCCAAAAATAGCACAAACAATTTCATCGTAACTACTTGCAATGCTGCCAAATGAGCCGGGAAGCCAGCTCATTGATAACGGAGACTGAAAAATCAAAATTACGAAAGAAAATATAATAAATACTTTTATTATCCAACTTAATGATATTTTCATTTATTTCATTCCAATTCCTTAATAGATTTAACAAACTTATTATAATTCGCAGGAGCCTGATAATACTTTTCCCAAAGCTTTCTTGTAGACTTTCTCAACTTCTCATATTCAGCCATATCCATTGTTGCATACTGCTTAATACAATCAGCTAATTCTTTTGGTTCAAAATCCACGTTCAATAAAGTTCCGCTAATTTTATCAATTACTATTTCACTTGTTCCTCCAACATCTGTAGCAACGACAGGAATTCCAAAACTAATTGCTTCCATTATTGATACAGGTAATCCTTCAGAAGAACTTACATTTATGAACAAATCTTCACGGACATTGTGATAATGCTCGTATACTTCTGTATTAGCTATTGCTCCATCTAAATGAACTTCCATCCAGTCTAAATCCGCGGCTTTTTTCTTAATATCATCATATAAATCACCACCGCCTAAATGTGTCCATTCCAATTGAATACCTGAATCTTTTAATTCTTTTAGAGCTTCTATAATTAAATACACTCTTTTTACATCGCTTAATCTTGAACATGAAACAATACGAAACTTTGTCTGAAGGTCAGATTTTCCTATTCCATGATCATATGTTCCCAAATACGCTGTAGATATTTTGTCTGCATACGCAGAATAATGTTCTTTTAAATAATTTGTGCCATCGTCTGAACAAGCGTAAACATGATTTAATTCATACAGCAATGTTTTTCTTTGTGGTAAAAATGAAAATTTCCTTTTTTCTTCATATATATCAAATCTATGTGCTCTGGAAAACGCAACACATTTAACATTATGTTCCTGAAAATATTTTTTTAGCAAGCAGGCAACTTTTGCATTAATATACAGCCAATAACTATATATGTATATTTTATCATCCTGCTTGAACTCGATCCTTTTCAAATCGCTCAGTATCTTTACTTTTTGACTGTCTGCAGCAGCCATAAAATATGCATCCAATATCTTTTTGATAATAGAACGCTCCTTGCTCACAGAAATAAATTTTATTCCCTTTAAAAGATACTTAAATTGTCGTTTTTTTACAGTTTCTTGTTCTAAAACCCTAGCTTCCACATTCAATGATTTAATATTTCTCGTCAATTTATCAGCAGCACAAACATCACTTGGATAAATAAAAATTTTATCAAATCCTCCGGCTATTTCATCTATTTCATTTTCTAAAAAAGCTTCTCCGGATTTATACGGAAACTTACGGTTCAATAAAATCAAATAATTCATATATCTATACCAACCTTATTTTATTACTGGAAACGGAAAACATTTAATCATCTGTCTTTTCTTTTTTTCTACCATTTCCTTCGTAATTTCGTATTTTTCCATTACTTCATCAATGGAATCAATTTTTTCTTTATTTAAATCTATAAATTTATGATCTAGTCCATATGCTGAATAATAATCATCAAATTTAAAACCATCCCCAAGTAAATTATTAGTAACAACAATGTGTCTGTTTGGTACTCCCAAACTATCTGCAATAATTAGTCCATGCAAACTGCTTGATAAAATCGACTCACATTCAGCAATTCTTTTTGTTACCTCATATGGAGTTTTCCTTACATCAATAAAAACTGAATTTGGAAACTTTGATAACAACTCGCTAAAAGCTTTTTCATTCTGCTCTTTATAATGTGCAATAATACCAACCTTATATTTTTTATCTGGCTTTTCATCTAAAAGATACGAAGACAGAATTCCGGCATCCCCAAGAGGAACATCAATTGAATGTCCCAAAATTTTTTCAACTCTTTTTTTGCTCAGTTCTCCTCTCACTGCACATATACAAGTTTTCTTTTTATAAAATTTAGTATCTTGTTCTTTATACTTTACAAATCCAGTTCCCCAAATATAAACTTCAGGGAAGAAAACTCCGGACATAGCTTTTAACAAATTTTTCCAAGCTTCATCTTCATATGTATAATTACCCAATCCACTTCCGATACCACTCAGTTTACCAGTAAGATATGTTTTTCGCACAACATCATAACCAAAACACTTTTTTATAATGTCTCGATTCAAAATATCTCCCATATTAGGTACCTTAGCATAATAAACAGAAAGTTTTTTACTCATATTGTCCTCCTTATCACAGACATTCTCTCAGGGAAATTAGCAAAAAATCCGGAAAAAAATTGCTGACATCCCAATGGTCAGTGTAATGTTTACACTCTGTTTTAATTTTATAATTAAATAACTTTAAATCCTCTAATAAATATTTAACATGCTCATTATATGTATGTTCGCTATCTGAATAATGTAAATAAACTAAATGCTTTTCACCACTAGCTTCTTTTAATTTATTTCTTAAATAATTGTTTAAAAAACTTATATTTTCATCATTTACATTCGGCATAATTATTGTCTGCACACACTTAAATCCGGAGCCATCAGATAGTTACCCAATAAATATTGAGGTGCTCCAATTATTGATATACTCTCCTTAATATCAGTCATAAGATTCAATGCAGCCCACCACCTTTTGAACTGCCACATAAAATTATTCTTTTTATTTTAAATTTATCTGCCGTTTTCAATATCAATTCTTTACAAGCTAATTCAATTTCATTTCCACAATTTGCTCCTAAATAATATGCTCCTCTTTCATCATCAGAAAAATTATCCAAAATAAAAAGTTTATTAATTCTAATATTTTTTAGTGTTCTGACATAGTTATATCTAGCTTTTATCCCTTTACGCGTACACGCACTAAATACCACAATTAAATCTTTCGAATTAGTATTTGTTTCTAATAAATATCTAAGTATTACCTCCTCCATTATATACTTTTTCTCATGTATTTTTTGTATATATTTTGTCGCAGCAAATTCTATATACTTATTTAATTTCTTCATAACTACACACTCCAACTACATCATACTTTTAACTTATATTTATAATAAAATTATTTATACTTTTTATAATGACATCTGTATTACTTTTATAACTGTTAAACTTTGCAAATTTTATACTTGCTATTGCTTCACCTAAATTTTTACAATCATCACACTCAAAAATTAAATTCGCATCTTTAAATTGTTTTAAAAGCTGAACTTGATGATCATCAACATGTTCTCCATATTTGGCCAATCGCGGAACTGCAATAACCTTTTTCTCCTTCTTCACAGCATTAATTATTGCACCCGTACCTCCGTGTGTAATAACAATATGAGATTTATCTATTACCTGATTAAATTCTTCTCGGTTTAAAAATTTTTTAAATTGAAAATTCTGAGGTTCATAATCACTATATCCGATCTGTGCAAAAACTTTTTCTGTAATAACACCTGATGAAATTAATTCATCTACAGCAATTAGCAGCCTGTTGAATTGAAATTT
>CAZGIC010000009.1:0-32512 GCA_964526435.1 uncultured Lachnospiraceae bacterium
CTGTCATATTGTCCTCCTTATCATATGAATAAGACAGACCTTTCGGACTGTCTTATTTATATAGCATAACGATTTTCAGCCTTACATTCCTGCAACACTTATATCCTTTATTACAACTGAAGGTGAACCTATTGCTGAGCTGTTAAATTTCAAATCATCGCCAATGATTTCAATATTCTTTAAAACATCGTAAAAGTTACTTGCTATTGTTATCTGATTTACAGGAGAAGTTATTTTTCCCTTTTCTATTTTAAATCCTTCTGCCGCAACAGAAAAATCACCTGATATAGAATTTGTTCCTGAATGAAGCCCTGCAACATCAGTTATAAAAAGTCCTTCTCCCACAGCTTCAGCCATTTCCTCAAGTGTCATACTGCCTTTTTCAATATAAAAATTAGTTGTTGAGGTACTTACACTACCCTTAAATCCTGCCTTAAATCCGTTTCCTGTAGATTTTGTACCATCTTTTGCGGCAGATTTAAGATTATATAAATATGTTTTCAATACACCTTTTTCAATTACATTTTTGCTGTATGTTGCCACTCCTTCGCTGTCAAAGGCAGTTGTAGCAAAACCCTTTTCAAGCAGAGGATTATCTGCTATAGTTATATTGTCAGAAGCAATTTTTTCTCCTATTCTGCCCTTTAAAAGCGAAAAACCCTTCTGAACATTGTCAGCATAAAAATTACCGCAAAAACATCTCAAAATATCAGCAAAGATTTTATTCTTTATTATTACTTTCTTTTTTCCGCTTTCAACAGAATTTCCCCCAAGAGAAGATATAACCTTTTCTGCGGCATTTTTCGCAATCATAGCAGAATTAAATTCATCAATATCACTGCCTATCCAAAGTTCACCTTTTTCCCTTGTTTCACCCATATCCTCTGCCATAGCCTCAACATAAGCCATTAAGGAATTGCTTTTTTCATTAAGTTCCAGTCCCTTTGTATTTGAAATATACACTGTACTTACACTTGATGCCACAACGGAACTATTTACAGTTATTCTGCTGTCATATTGCTGTGCTGTTTTCTCCATTTCATAGGCAGCATTTATTTTTTCATCATCAGACATATTTGCAAGTTTTTCATTATACACATTAACATCTGCATATTTTTCACTGCCCTCAAATATAAACTCCTTATCTTCACCTGTAAGTATTCTGCTGTTTTCTATAGCATTTTCAATAACACTTTCAATATCAGGGTTCTCAATATTTTCGCTGAAGTAATATCCCATTTTCCCCTCATAAAGCCCTCTGAAACAAAATCCTCCGCTTTGGCTGTTCTGGTATTTTTCTATATCTCCCTTATATACACTTACATTAAAAGAAGATCTGTCACTGCAGTATATCTCACATTCCTCAAATCCCTTTTCTTTTGCCTTTTCAAACAAAGAATTTTTTAACTCATATATATTCATTATCCTCTGCCTCCTACAGTTATATTCTGAACTCTCAGCATAGGCTGACCGACACATACAGGCACACTACCGCTTGATGCTCCGCACATACCTTCAGCCAGAGCCAGATTATCAGATATTCTGTCAATATTCAAAAGAACTTCCGCACCCTTACCTATAAGTGTAGCACCTCTTACAGGTTCACATATTTTACCGTTTCTTATAATGTAAGCTTCGCTTACAGCAAAGTTAAAGTCACCGCTTGCAGGATTTACGGAACCACCGCCCATATATTTTGCATAAAGGCCGTATTCCGTATCTTTTATTATATCTTCTTTCTTATCTGTACCTGCTGCAATGTAGGTATTTGTCATTCTTGACACGGGCACAAATTTATAACTTTCACGTCTTGATGACCCTGTAGGTTTCATACCAATAAGAGAGCCGTTGTATCTGTCTGTCATGTACATTTTTAATATACCATTTTCTATAAGAACATTTTTCTGTCCCGCTACACCCTCATCGTCAATATTTATACTTCCCCAGCTTCCCGGTATTGTACCGTCATCAATTGCAGTAAGTTTTTCAGATGCTATTTTCTGTCCTATCTTATCTGTAAATACAGATGCCTTTTTGCTTATAGCCGCCGCCTCAAGTCCGTGACCGCATGCCTCATGGAAAATAACTCCCCCAAAGCCATTGTCCATAATTACAGGCATTTTACCGCTTGGGCAGTTTTCAGCCCTGAGCATTGTAACAGCTGAACGGGCAGCCTCCCTTGCTATATCCTCAATATTTATGTTTTTACAGAATTCAAACCCCTTTAAAGCACCCGGGCCAAAATATCCTGTCTGTTTTTCTGTCCCATCTGATGCAACGGCAGAAACAGATATTCTTGTTCTCACTCTTTCATCTTCGGCCCATAGTCCCTCTGTATTTGCAATTATAACATTTTGCACAGAATCAAGATATCCCATATTAGTCTGTGTAATAAGTTCATCATAGCCATAGGCAGCATCACTTCCTGCCCTTAGTATATTTACAATATCACTTTTCAAAACATTTTTTGGCATAATTTCAGGCACATAAAGTTTTTCAACAGCCATATCACTAAACACAATATTTTTAATACTGCTTTCACCCTTTATTGCCTTTGCACCTTCACCCGCAAGCTTTACAAGATTATCCTTATCAAGCTTATTTGTGTACACATATACAACCTTATCTTTATTTATAATTCTTATACCACAGCCGTAATCCGTACCGGAATTTGCTCGTTCAACTTTTCCGTTTACAACTCCTATTGAATTTTTCTCATTGTTCTCCACAAATATTTCTGCAAACTCTGCACCTTCTGAAACAGCACTTAAAAGAACGGCTTCAGCAACAGATTTATTTATCATATAAACACTCCTTTCAGTTGTCTATGACTAATTTTATCACTATTTTAATTTTTTTACAACACTTATAAGTATATTTGCCTCATTTGTAAATTATTTATAAAAAAAAATTAATAAAAACACTTGAATTTTTTATTGATTTGTTATAATATAATTGTAGGTAAGATAGTTTACCAATATATAAGGAGGTGCTATATTATGGCATATACTATTAATGATGATTGCATCAGCTGTGGTGCATGTGCAGCTGAATGTCCTGTAAGTGCTATCAGCGAAGGCGACGGCAAGTATGTTATCGATGCTGATACTTGTATCGATTGCGGTTCTTGTGCAGGTGCTTGTCCTGTTGGTGCTCCTCAGGCATAATTGTAATACATATTACAATTAAATCAACAATTGAACTTTACAAAAGCTCGGAATTTCCGAGCTTTTTTCTTTAACTGTAAAACTTTTCTTTTAACTTATTATAGAATTTATATGTTATATACATTCCCTCATCTATTTTCATATTCCATACAACTGTTTCAGTAATATTAAGCACTTCTTCCCAATTATCCTGAACAAAAATAATTTTATCACATATAACCCTGCTTTCCTTTCAGCAATTCAACTTATGCATAAAGTCCCTGTCATATATAACAGCATTTATCTGTGCTCCTATAAGAATAAGGCTTGAAAGAAGAAAAAGCCATATACCAAATATAAAAATAGCTGCAATACTTCCGTAAATCACAGAATATCTTGAAAAATTATTTATATATATATTAAACCCCTTTGAAACAATATACCAGCTTACTATTGTAAACAGCACTCCGGGCAGCAACTGCCTTATCTTTAATTTAATACTTATTGAAAATTTGTACAATAAAATCAGAAACAAAACAGTTATACCGACAGTAAGCAAATGCATAGCTATATTAGTTATAACAGAAGGAATATTTTTAATTATACCGCTGTTTTCAAGAAAACTGTTTATTGCATCTCCGAAAATCACTATATAAAGAGTTGCGATTATTATTATAAGGAAAATAAACATAAGAATCATACTTATTGCTCTTGTTTTAAAAAATGATCTGTATTCATTAATATCAAAAGCATTACAGACGCCTTTAACCATTGTATGGAAACCTGCAGATGCACTATATATTGCAATAATAATACTTGATGAAAAGAGGCTTACTCTTTTTTCCCCAAGAACATCATTTATAAAATACGAAATCATATCACCTATTTCATCAGGCATATCATTTACAAGTGTATTTGTAATTCTTTCTACAGGCAGGTTTAAAAAACCAAGTAACGAAAGAAGAGCTATTATAAACGGAAAAATTGATAATATAAGTTTAAAAGTAAGGGAGTTTGCATAAGTTATCAAATCATTTTTTACAACTCTGTTTTTTACCTCCCAAAAAAACAAAAAAACTTTCATATACAAAACTCCTTTATAAAAGCCACAGACCTGCTGTGGCTTTTACTTTATAATCTTATAATTTCAATAATATCTATGTATTATTATATGCTCCGTTAAAGCTTAATATGCTTAGGCAGTCCATTTACCATATAAGGCATAACCTCACCCTGAATAAGAGGACTCATATAATCAAGAGCTTCCTGAGAAACATATGTTCCGTCATTAATGATCCATTCTAAAGGAACAGTCTTTTCAACATTTGCTATAGCATTAACATCATAAATATCTGTATTCATCATATAAGGCTTGTTAGATACTCTTACATAAATACCAACCTTACCTGTAGCCCCCTCAAAGGCAGCTTTTACAACCTGTCCGCCAACAAGGAAAGCTTCATTTACATCAGTAAGTGAACCTATATGACTTGCACATCTCTGGATAGTACTAAATTCTATAGGTCTTGTTTTCCATCCAAACTTATCACCAACAAGTGTAGCAAGAGTTGATGCAGTACCTCCGAGAGTCTTATGACCAAAGCTGTCTACAGCCTTATTTGCAGCGGCTGCTTCACAAACATAACTTCCGTCAGCAACCTTAATACCTTCTGAAACTGCAACAAGCACCTGTCTTTTAGTCTTGTGAACTTCTTCAATTTTAGCAAGGAATTTATCTATGTCAAATACTGTTTCAGGCAAATAAATAAGGTCAGCACCTTCACAGTCATCACCCTTAGCAAGAGCAGCAGCAGCAGCCAGCCAGCCTGCATTTCTTCCCATAATTTCAACTATTGTAACTATGTCAATAGGCTGAACAACAGCATCTCTTGACAATTCCTTAATTGTAGTTCCGATATACTTTGCTGCAGAACCGTAACCTGGAGTATGGTCTGTAACTGCAAGGTCATTGTCAATAGTTTTAGGAACGCCCATAAATGTTATGTCTGTAATATTCTTAGCAGCTGCATACTCACTTAACTGCTTTATTGTATCCATTGAATCATTTCCGCCTATGTAGAAGAAATGCTGAATATCCAGTTTTCTCAATACTTCAATTATTCTGTCATAAGTTTCAGGGCTCTTATCCACTGTAGGCAGCTTAAATCTGCATGAACCTAAGAAAGCTGAAGGTGTTCTTTTCAGAATTTCAACATCCATATCACATTTAATGTAGTCTGTCATATCGATATACTGTTCATTTAAAAGACCCTCAATACCATTTCTCATACCATAAATTTTAGTGGCACCCAGATCCTTTGCAGCCTGAAATACACCTGCAAGACTTGAATTAATAACAGATGTAGGACCTCCTGACTGACCAACAATAATATTCTTTCCCATAAATAAAACTCCTTTCATATTTGTGTTTCGTATATGTTTTTATTAATTATACCAAAATACTGACATCTTTTCAATAGTAAATTATCATATTTTACCAGTTTTTATGAAATTAAATTTACAAAAAAGTCAAAATTTCGTTTAAAATATATAAAATCTTTATAAATACTTGACTTGTATGCAAAAAAATTATATATTTATATATAATAAATAATACAACATAGTAATAAGGAGTGTAAAAATGAGTTTTAAAAATATAAGAGAAATACCAACACCTGCCGAAATTCAGGAAATGACCCCCCTTACTCCTGAATTAAAAGCAATAAAAGACGAAAACGATAAGCAGTTAAAAGCAATATTTGAAGGCAAAGACGACAGATTTATCGTTATTGTTGGACCTTGTTCAGCTGATGAGGAAGAGTCAGTTTGTGATTACGGCAGAAGGCTTTCAGAGGTAAGCAAGCTTATAAGTGATAAAATTTTCACTGTTATGAGAGTTTATACAGGTAAGCCCAGAACAACAGGAGAAGGCTACAAGGGTATGATGCATCAGCCTGATCCAAACGGTGAGCCAAACATAGCAGAAGGTATAAAGGCAATCAGAAAAATGTATTTAAGAGTAATAAAAGAAACAGGATTTCCTATCGCCGATGAAATGCTCTATCCTTCAAATCTTCCTTTTGTTGATGATATACTTTCATATATAGCAATAGGTGCAAGAAGTGTTGAAAATCAACAGCATCGCCTTACATCAAGCGGAATAGACTGCCCTGTAGGTATGAAAAATCCTATGAGTGGTGATTTATCTGTTATGTTTAATTCCATAAGAGCTGCACAGCAGTCACATGATTTTATTTATAACGGATATGAAGTTAAATCAAGCGGAAACGCTCACGCCCATGCTATTATGAGAGGTTCTGTAAACAAGCGTGGTGTACATATTCAGAACTATCATTACGAAGATTTAATTTTGGCAGCAGATATGTATGATGCCGGAAAGTATCAAAATCCTGCGGTAATTGTTGATGCTAACCATTCAAATTCAAGGAAAATACATACAGAACAGCCAAGAATTGTTAAAGATGTTCTTCATTCAAGAGGCTGCAGTGAAAGACTTAAAAAACTTGTTAAGGGTGTAATGATAGAAAGCTATATTATGGGCGGCAATCAAAGCTGTGACTCTAAGGAACATATATACGGCAAGTCAATTACTGACCCCTGCTTAAGTTTTGAAGATACTAAAAACTTACTTCTTGATATGTATCAGATATTATAATTTTATAATTAATATTAAAAACGGGGCTGTCTGTTTTCTGACAACCCCGTTTACTTATTTTTATTATTTTCTCTGACACATATAAACGCAGACAGCACCACAACCACAATACAACTAAAAATATACATCAAAATATCAATTGTCACATATTTTTTATAATTTGACACCTCAAGCACAGTATTTACCGGTATTGCTATGCCAATTACATAATAGTTATCATTTTTACTTATACTTCTCCATGAAATAAGCTCACGGCTTTCGTTATTTGTTTTTTGTACATAAGCAGTACCTGAATCCTCAAGTAAAATATTCATTACATCATCGGCATTGTTGCTTCCGTTGATCTGGGCATAGTCATTAAACAATTCTCTCGCAGTGGAATTTTTGTATTTCTCCGTTGTTTCCATATCCCTCTCATAGATGACAACATTATCTCTGTACACGAAACCATAAGTATATTTAAAATCAAAAATTTTATCTATTTCCTCAGGATTTTCAATATATTCATCAGGCATTTCTTCAAAGCTGACCTTAATATAATCCAGAAGTTCATTTTGACATAATTTGTAAGACTCAATTAAATTATTAATTTTATCAGAATTAATAAAATAAATAATTGCAATCCCTGCAAATACATATATGGTACATATCAAAATCATTATACGCTTTAGTATCATATTTCACCTCTGCATCACAAAGCCTTCTATATATTAAATTTACATACGATCTGTAATATGCAAAAATATATAGGGCAGATTCCATAGTTATTTTATTTTTGAAATTATGATGTTATTATATAAAATTTTAATGTATTTGTAAAGCAAAAAATGAATTTTTTGTTAATTTGTAAAATAAAATATTTATTTTATATATAATTTATTACTACTAAAAATATTTTGAACATTAATTGTAAACCAAAAATCTTATTTCAGGGTTGACAATATACATAAACAATGGTATACTTTGTATCAGGAGGTCAGTAAAATGAAATTAACAACAAAAGAAATGGTACTTATAGCTATGTTTGCTGCTATATTTTGTATTTTGGGACCTATTTCGATTCCTATAGGTCCGATACCCGTATCCCTTACAAATTTTGTAATATACATATCAATTTATATCCTTTCCGCCAGAAATGCAACAATAAGCTGTCTGATTTATCTTCTCATAGGTGCGGCCGGACTGCCTGTTTTTTCAGGTTATACAGGTGGTGCAGGAAAATTGTTCGGTGTAACAGGCGGATATTTACTGGGATTTATATTTACAACTATCATAAGCGGTGTTATTGTAAGTAAATTTTACAACAATAAAATAATTTCAATTTTAGGAATGATTTTAGGACTTTTTGTAACATATGCTTTCGGTACATTATGGTTTGCATTTTTAAACGGTGACAAATCCGTATATGAAATACTTAAGCTCTGTGTAATACCATTTGTACTCATCGATATTGTAAAAATAATTGTTGCTTCAATAATAGGTCCCATATTAAAAAGCAAAATCAATTCCTCTTTAAATTTATAAAAAAACTTAAGTATATCAGTCAGGTTTTAGTATGACTGATATACTTTATTTTTTATTTTTATCTGTTCCAATTTTTAGACTTCTTGCATAGTAAAATAAATACTGTTGTGCATACCCTGCCAGATCCCCCCATTTATCCTTTGCAAATTTATGTATATCTTTTATATTGGTTTCCATTCCGTTAAAGTACAAATGCTCCATAACTCTTTTTACCCATACATCAGTAGGGAAAACTTCTCTCCTGCCCATAGAAAAAAGCATTGTACAATCTGCCACCTTCTGCCCTACTCCTTTTATTTTCAAAAGCATTTTTAAAAGCTCCTCTGTACTCAAGCTTTCAATTTTCCCAAGGTCAACTTCTCCCGATAAGAGCTTGTCAATACAATCCCTTATATATTTAGCTCTGAAGCCCATTCTTAATGCAAACAAATCTTCCTCACTTGCTTTTTTAATTTCATCAAGTGTCGGAAACAGATAATCCTCACCTGCTTTTTTGCCATACTTTTCAGCCATTCTTGAAATTATTCCTTTTATTCTCGGAATATTGTTGTTTTGAGATATTATAAAACTAATAAGGCATTCATAAGGTTCCTGATTTAATATCCTTATACCACCTGCATAATGAGTAGCTTTTTTCATTATTTCATCATTGTCAGATATTCTTGCCTTAATTTCATCATAATCTCTGTTCATATCAAAATAATTTTGCCATATATTTTCATATTCATATCTGGAACAGGGATACATTTCAACTCTGTTCTCATTCTGTGAAATATTAAGCACTTTACCATAGGCAATAATTTTATATTCAAGCTCTCCCTTTTTTTCAAAACGAAAGCACTGTCCGCACTCCAGAATTTCTTCAATATTAAAACAATTTACATCTTCTATTACTAAAGTATTATTATGTTCATAATATTTCATAACTTTAATCCTTTCAATTTTTTATTTAATCAGCCATTAAATAACGCATTATTTAAATTTATGTAATATTTCTGCTGAAAGGTGTTTCTATCTCTTGCCTTTATTACTTTTTGTTTCAAAACAGTTATTTTTATAATACAATTTATACTAATTTATTTTTAATAAGTAGTCGTAAAATATCAAAAATTCTACATGAAATATTACTGAAATTATTATGTACAAAAAATCTTTATTTTTTCTGCACTTAAATAAAAGCATTACAGAAGCAATAAGCATAACAAAAGAAACTAATCCTGATATAACCAGATATTCAGGTCTGAAAATATAAAACACCCACATATAAGGATTATCTATTACTCTTCCTAATGTAGAATAAATAGCCTGAAATGATAAATTTATTATACCAAATATTAGCGGAATTTTTTTCATAGATTCACATCCTACCTTGTCATAAATATTTAATTCTGTTTCCCTGTATTCCCCGTATAATCATAGGTATAGGTCTTTGTTGTGCTTATATCACCGCTCACAAAGCTTTCGCTTGTTACATTACATATTTTATCATACCCATAATTCGTTGTAAAGCTCCCTAAAAATTAAAGGGATGGAGCTATTATCTTTTATCAAAATTCAATCAATTATTATGACAATATCTCCGTCCCTGTCTGAATTAAAATTATATAAAAATATTGATGGTATTAAATATTATGCATATTCATATGGCTCTATAATATACTTTTCAATATATTCTGCTTTCCACTCTCCTCTTTCTTTTATTAACTGAATGTAACAACTACCTTTATTACCTAAATGATATATTTGATTATTATTGTAAAAAGCTTTTTCTATAAAACCAAATTTTAAGTAAATTCTGTTAAAAAAATTCGGTATAATAAAAGTATTTGTAATATCAAGTTTTAAATTTACACTTTCATCGGATATTTTAAGCTCTTCTATTCCTTCTTTGGCTTTAATGTAACAATCTATACTGTCTTTTATAAAGCTGTTATCTGATATTTCATTATTATCTGTTTCAGCTATACTTCCATCATTTATGTAATCCAAATAGCCATATTCAAATTGTTCAATAAATTGGTTCTGGAAGTTTTTTGCAACATTATATACATATATGTAATTAACACAAAATAATATTACTATAATAACAAAAATATATTTTACTTTATTTAGCATTATCGTCAATCCTTTCTATTATATACTTAGTATCCCAAACAGAAACCGTCCTCTGTCTCATTAAAATTTTAACTCACCTATCTACTCTTCTTCAAAACGAACATTTCCGTATCTATTAAACTGAACTATATCATCACCCCAAAACTCAGCCGGATATATATCATATTTTTTATCTGTAACATACAAATATATTTTAGGTGAATACTCTTTTTCAAAAACAGGAATGCAATCAAGCATATATTTTCCTCTGTCATAATATATTTTTTCATCAGAATATATTGTTTTAAGTTTTCTTCCAAAAGAAATAATAATATCGACTTTGTTTTCATCAATAGTGTAGTCCATATTGTCCAAAAGTTCTTTAAATGTTGTTCCAAAATTCTCATCAATATTTGTTATAATATCAGGACTTTTTGCTGGAAGATGCCACCACCATGTAAATTCACAGTCGTCCGGAAAATTATAATCATCATAATAATCAAGATTTGTATAATCAGACTCAGTAATATAAGTAAATGTTATATACCTCCTTCGATTATGATATGCCAGTATAGCAGCCAGACAAACCAGTACTAAAATTATTAATATAATAACTTTAAAAAATTTATTACTCATTTTGATCACCCCTGTATATTTTTCAGCAAGCCCTTTATACCATTATACTTCTTATTTTTAAACTTCCAAAATCCATTTTCTTTTATTTCATTAATAGAAATATTTTTATATTCAGAATCCCATGTATAGGTTTTAAAGCTTTTTTATGACGATAAAAAGACGGTTCTATTGCCTCCTGAACTTTTACCAATATGACAATATGACGATAGAACGCCCCCTTGTCTTAGCATCCATAGCTTCTATAGCACAATATTTCCTTTACCGTCATATATATTTGTCACTGTATGGTCCTTCGTAGGCAATAAATATCCCATTACTGTTGCAACACACGGTATTAAGGACAAAATATAATAAAATATAATATTTTTTAAAAATATATAAATTATTGAATTTTTCATATTCTTTAAAAGTATATATTTTGTTATAAAGATTCCTGCTATAAAACAAATATCTGAAATAAAAAACACAATTAAATGAAGTACATCATTTAATACGTTTATATTATCAATTATTACATCAATAAACCCAAAGATTTTAAAGTTCCATATATATGCATAAACTATCTTTATTATTTGCATATATCCCAAAACAATCAATATTTTGTTTATTGTAAATTCATAACATACTATTCCTAAGAAAAAGCAGATTAACATGATTACAAATATTTTTATAATTATACTAAATATATCTATATCTGTAACATCTTTTATATCAAAAAAGTAATTATTTTCTTGCAATAGTGATGCACAAGTCATAATAATTATGTATAGTACTAATATACATATAAGTCTGTAGTTTTTTTTATCAAAATTAATCTCCTTTAGCCTATTTTTATTTTATTAAATATTTTTTGTTCTTCTGTTGAAAATCCATTAAAATCAGATAAATATTGAATATGCTCATTTTCAATATATCCATTTATATAACGATTATTGCCATCACTATCAGTATTATATCCACTAATGAATTCTTCTTCTGGCACTGTAACATAAATTCTACAAAGGTTATTTTTATCTATTATAGCAAAACCTTCTTCAGACAATATATAAAGTTTTTCATCTATGACTTCATATTTTATTATTTCATTCAAAACATTAACTAAATAATTTTTATTATTAATTGATAAATGATTTCCATCAGAGTAATACCCTATTTCATACACATTTTCCCATATAAGTACCGTATCCTTTCCACATATAATTTCGCCATTTTCAATTTGTTGCAGTCTTACTTGTTCTTCTTTATCTAATTATTTTGCAATAAAATCCCAAAAACTATCATATACCGCTTGTGTTATTGGTTTTGTACTACATACACATATAAAAAAAGAAATAATCATAACAACAAAAATATATACTTTTTTCTTTTTCATTGCACCCGCCTCACAGTATAAAAGTCTACCGTTCCCAATCACCTTATCTTTAATTTTGTGATAATTTTTATTACTTATATTTATGTATTTAAAATTAGTTTAAAAATAGAAGAAAAATTCTATTAATTCTGCTACATTATTTTCATCAAAATAATATGTTACTAAAATATGATTATCAAAGTATACAACAGTATTTTCATCTGATGAATGAGTTTTCTTTATTATATAACTTTTTTCATAGGCTGATTCAATCTCATTTCTTGATGAACCCACACCAACATTATCTTTTCCAAACTTAAATCTGTCAGAATAAACTTTATAAATATCTGGTGTCATATTACCTCTTATTTCAGGTTCTTCTACAATAAATATTACTGAAAAACCATCAAACATTACTTCAAATCTGTATACATCAGTTAAATTTTCACATGTTGATTTCTCTGGAGTACCCCAAGCTGAAACAATTTTCTGAAATGTTGATGATGATGTCAATGAAATTTTACCAAAATAATTTGTTTCATAAAATCTGTTAGAATATCTGTAATAAAACAATATGGACATAAAAACATATAAGTTGACAAAGGCTCTTTTTATCAACAGTAAAATATATCCATATCCTTGTTTAATAAATTATAAACCGGAAGAAATATGTATTTTAGTAATTATATTTTTATCATCACATATAAAGTAAATATAATAACTACCTATAACATATCCAAACATATTTTCTTCTGATGATATATCCTTTATAGATAATTCATCTTTATAATAATTCATTGCATATTCCTTAGTGGAACCAATACCTGGTTTATTATTTGAAAATTTATACTCTGGGTTTGTAAATATAAGGGCATATAGTCGTGTATCCCCTTCACTTCCATTATGGGTATTATACACATCTTTTAAAACTAAAACATCAAAAACACCATAATCTATAGTATAAAAATCCTCTCCATAATCCTGTATACTCTTTGGACTGCCATATATCTTTTCAATGCTTGATAACTTTAAATCAGACGATATTTTCAAATCATTTAAATAGGAATTTGAAGCATATTCATTTTTATGAAAATATATTTTTCCAATGGCAAGCAATCCTATAAATAAAATAATTGATAGAATTAAAATACTAAATCTACACATATTTTTATTCAATTAAGTAACCTCCTCTATAGCTGTATGAATATGATGACAGTGTTGTTCCGTCTCCGTTCTTGTTTGTAAGGGATGTAAGCATATTTGCATTATTGTAGTTGTATGTTATCACAAGTTTATTGGTATAATTATTGTTTGCATTATCTCCGACAAATACTTCAGCGCCTCCATAATCGCCGCTTCCTTTTCCGGCGGGCACTGCGGCACTTTTGCATCTTCCTTCTTTGACAGATTATAGTTCTGCCCCACATTCAGCCAGCTCTCCAGATTCAACTCCATCTAGGTATACTGCTTAGTATTGAGTTTGGACAAACGTACTACCGTCTCAACATGGCACGAGAGGACAGAAAGTACGTCATTTGCCGGGCGGTTCGTCCGACTTGATCCACCGTTATTTTTGTTCTCTTGGTCGTATGCGGAAACATATCATTAAAATCAAAATATTAACTGAGTGTGGGATAAATATTTCGATGCTTATTAATTACTGCTTCAAGTTTCTTAACTCTTAGTTGTGGCATAAGATTTTTAGTTGAGATGAACTGTCCAAGTCCTTCTTTTCCTATTGCATCCACAAGAATATTCATTAAACTATCCGGCTTATATTCTGGATGTTCACGAAAATACTGTAAAACTTCAGGCGAATTTATTATCTTTTTTCTCATTTCTTCATTATCTTTCTTGATAGCTTCGTGCAAATTTAAAAAGTGTTCATCAGTACACTTTATAATATAAGTAGCACGTTCTAAACAATCATCTGGCTTTTTTCGAATACAGCTATCATCAATTTTTCCCGGTGACATCGTAAAATTTGACGCATCAAATGTAAAAACTGAAAAAACATCAGAATCCACTCTTGCATCAAAGGACTCCAGCCCTTCTTTTAGTTGATAAACAGTATCCTTAAAATACAAATTTAAGAGGTACAAAGCTCCGAGTGCATTTATCAGGCACTCTACATTCCCCCATTTTTTCAACGCCCCATATCTATCATGTTTAAGTTCTTGATATGCTTGTTTCCATTTACTTCCACTCGTCCCACGTTTATTTGCTTTATAAAGTGGCACAATTATTCGATCTGACTCTTCAAAGTAAAATGTAGGCGCTGATATTATTAATTCTTTTTCTGAAATCAAATATTCATTTTCTATTAACGCCAAACAATCCGTATCAAAATATAAATCTCTTTTCTGTCCATTATCATCAACCGGATTCATCTCACCTCCAAGAGATTCATATATTCTCTTGGATATTGCTTCGATCTCAACAGCACATCTGACAATAATGTCTGCAATACTCATTGAATACACCTTTTTCTGATCACTTGAAAAATGTATATATCTAGAAAAATTCAGTGTTTCTTGTTCAAGATTTTTATACACCGACCAAAATAGTGCAGTCTCTTTCATTCGATTTCTCCTTCAATGGTTAATTTTTTATTCTTTGCAATTCCTATTTAATCGTCCATTCAATATTATATCTCTCTCCAATTACCAATTTTTTAAAATCCTTTTCAATGATATTGTTTACTGGAACAATGTCCTGTGACCTTGAAGGAACTCGATCCACAGAATGTGAGAATATATTATATTTGCACTCACTCAATTTTAAATTTCCTGGTACCTCAACGCGTAGTTTTAATACTTGAACTGGGAATGAGTTCGTTAATCCAAGGTATTGATGCTCAACGTAGGATGAATTTTCAATGCGAAATTTCACTACAATTTCATATATTTTACCTTTTTGTGAAATTTCCTCTAAGCGAATCGTATAGGCAGTAAAAGCTCCCTCAGAAAATTCATCTATTATTTTTGCTTTGCATTTTCTACTACTTTGTTAATCGTTCCCCCTGCATTCCATGAATACCGATCAGTATAATATTGCAGTCCATCAACCACCATCTTAATCCTAAATTTTTTTGTATATTCTATTGTTGTTAAATCTATGTATTTGAAAATAAACTCTTGATATTCCAAAATATATGGATATGAAAATTCTGGTTCAGCCATATCAGCTCTAATCCATCCGGTATAATTTTGCGTTTCTTCGCAATTTTTCAATGCATTGTAAATGCAATTTTTCAAGGAAGTAACATCATCAAAGAAGCTACACAATTTTGAATTTGTGATTCTTTCTTTGAATGACATATATTCAGGGCTTAAATACTCTTTTTCAGTAATTTTATAATCTCCATTTGCTATCTTAGCTCGAATTCCATTTTCACTTAATAAAATAGCAATTGGTTTCTTCCCTATGTGTTTTGCATATTCATATTCTCTCTGTATATAACTTTTTCTAGTTCCTGGTTCTATACTACCATATCTACCTCCCAAAATAAGAATAAATACATCACTATCACGTATCCATTTTTTTATCACTTCAAATTGCTTTTTATTATCTGCCGCAAACAATTCCATGCCGGCTGGAATATGTCCACACTCAAGAATTGCTTCAACCGCATTTTGCCTTTCTAAAATCATATCAGTATATGTTGAGGATACAAACACTTGCAATTTCTTATGCATCTACACTTTCCACCTTTCCTTTTCTAACTATTTTCCCAACTTTTTCTCCATTATCTAACACGATACAAATCAAAAATCAGCTTAACATTTTTAGCTGTTTCTTCATCAATAATCAGATGGCCCTCCTTATCATGCTTATAGCCATAACACTTCCTGTCATAAAGTTACGATGTTCCAGATGCTGCTCTTTGCTTAATACCCCATCTAATATTATCGCTTCTTGATTCATTTTCTGCCTGCGCAAAAGATTCAATAATCGAAATCATTAAGTCGCTATCCGTATTCGCAGTATCCAGTTCTTCCTGTTCAAATATCACACGACCCCCCAGTGTTCTTAATTGATTCAAGGCATCCAAAATTTCTACAGTATCTATTCCAAATCTGCTGATATTTTTCGTAATTACTATCTCAATTTTTCTCGAATTGCAATCTTCCAGCAGACGATTGAATTCTTTCCTTGATGAACCTGTCTTGCTGATAGCAATATCCATATAAACATCTGCCAACACCCATTGCGACATGGCAGCCGTCAGTCTTGTCAAATGAGATACTTGAGCAGTCAAACTTTGCAGTTGATCCATGCTATTTGTGCTGACACGACAATAAATACCGACACGTTATTCTCTTTTGGGTATCGGAGGTATAAAATGTACCTTTGAATTTCCCTGCATATTTTATCCTCCTCCCATCTACCGCCTAATCACTATAAACCAATAATAACATATAGTAATTAGCCAATTCAATCATTCTGTCAACTCAACATACTAAATATCCATCCTATCTACACAACATACCCAATATCTATTCCGTCAACTCAACTCTTCGGATGGATATGTTCCCACGCATTGATTTTAAGGGGATTTTCGTAAATTCATCACATTCAAACTCTATGCTGTATTTCGCAAAATCCTCTAATATCAAGCTATTTCCGCGCTCTTATTTCTCCACCCGTGACATCAATACGACACTCTCAACGTGATAAGTCCTCGGGAACATATCCACACAGCACACCTTTTCAACCATATACCCATTTTCTTCAAACACAAGCAGATCCTTAGCAAGTGAACTTGCCTTACAGCTTACATACACAAGCCTGTCTGCTCCAAAATTAATGATTTTCATTATTGCCTTGGGATTTATTCCCTCTCTCGGCGGATCAAGTATGATAATATCAGGCTTTTCATCAAGCTCATCTACCATATTGAGCACATCACCTGCAATAAATTCACAGTTGTTAATACCATTAAGCTGTGCATTTATCTTAGCAGCCTCAACAGCCTCTTCAACAATTTCAATACCAATAACCTTCTCAGCAACAGGACTCATAAGCTGAGTTATTGTTCCTGTTCCGCAGTAAAGGTCAAAAATAACATTATTTTTGTCATAACCTGCAAAATCTCTTACAGTGGAATAAAGAACCTCTGCTCCTGCTGAGTTAGTCTGGAAAAATGAAAATGTAGAAATTTTAAAATTAAGTCCCAAAAGACTCTCGTTAAAATAATCCTGTCCGTAAAGAAGCCTTATTTCATCAGCCTTTACTACATCTGCCAGTCCGTCGTTTATAATATGGCTTATTCCTGCAATTTTACCTTCAAGCTCAAGACTTAAAAGTCTGTCTTTAAGAGGCTCTAAGTCTGTACTCAATTCTGAAGTAGTAACAATATTTATAAGCATTTCCCTTGAAAAATGACCTCTCCTTACAAGAAGATGCCTCAAAGTGCCTGTATGTCTCATTTTGTGATAAAACTTTTCATCACTCTCCCTGAAGAAATCAAGAACACATCTTAAAACCTTTCTCACATCTGCATTTACTATCTGACAGACATCTGCATTCACAACCTCATAATTACTTTCTCTTTTCCTCATGCCAAGGCAAAGTTCCCCTGCCTCACCATTATCTCCAAAGCTGAATTCCATTTTGTTTCTGTAGCAATGAGTATCAGGACTTGCCTTTATTCCTTCAAATTCATAATCACTTATACCTGCCTTATTTAAAAGGTCAAGTACCATTTTCTTTTTTATTTCAAGTTCCTTTTCATAACTTATATTCTGGTATGTACAGCCTCCGCATTTACCAAAAGCTGTACACTCAGGTGCAATTTCATAAGGAGCTTTTTCCAGAACTTCTCTAAGCCTGCCCTCATACAGTTTCCTTTTTTTCTTAACATCAGCTTTAACTGTCTGCCCCGGTATTGTATTTTTCACAGCAACCTTTTTATCATCCCATATACCAATTCCTTTGTTTGGAAATTCAATATCTGTAATTTTGAATTCACAATCCAAATACTTCTTACTCATATTACACCTCAAACTTTTACCCTTTAAATAAATTTGTTTTAATTATTAAATAACTATTTTCTTGCTAAGTTGTTACCATAACCGGTTAATCATTGTCTGGAAATTCGTTATACACATATCGCCTTTCCATATCCTTTTTATAACTTTATTTTCTAAAATCCCTTTCATGAGGATAAAGCTCCTTATCATTCCCCACAATTGCAGTACCTATACCAAAAACAGTAAAGAACTCAAGAAGAACACTATGTTCAATAGAACCGTCAACAATATGTACTCTGTGTACACCGTTTTTTATGGCATCTACAGCACATATAAGCTTATTTAATGTAGCAACATCAAGAGTGGCATTTTCTATAATTTCCTTAGCTTCATCAACTGTTATCATAGCCTTTGGAACCTCACTGTCCCCTATTGAATAAATACCGTCCTCCCTTGCAAGGAAAAGAAGTTTTTCAGCCTTCACCGCTTTTGCAACTGCTCCTGCAACATCATCAGCCTTTAAATTGTAACTTTCAAAATCATCGCTTATACCAATTGAAGATATAACAGGTATAAATCCTCTTTCAATAAGGTCATCTATAAGCTCAGTATTTATACTTTCAATCTGACCAAAATATCCTATATCCTTTCCTTCAACTTTCTTCTTTGTCACTTTTATTGTGCCATTGTCCTTACCGCATATTCCAACTGCCTTGGCTCCATGTTTCTCAATCATCTGCACAAGATCCTTATTTATTTTGCCAAGAACCATTTCAACAATTTCAATTGTTTCTTCATCGGTAACTCTGCTGTTGTCATAGTACTCAATATCTTTGCCTATAGCGTTAAGCCACTTGTTTATTTCATTGCTTCCGCTGTGGACAATAATTGGTTCCATGCCTATAAGCTTTAGAAGTACAATATCTTCCATAACACTTTCAGCAACCTTTTTATCCTTCAAGACCTGACTTCCGTATTTTATCACAACTTTCTTGTTGTGAAAATCTCTTATATACGGCAATGCCTCTGTCAGTATCTCAGCCTTATCCACAATTTTCTCAATATCATTCATATTTACACCTCATTTTATTATGTTGTTATGGAAGAAGCCAGCCTTTTTTTACGCTGTCCTCAAGCAAATTCATTACAAACGTTTTTATTCTTTCATCAACTTTTCTTGTTTCCCATTTTCCTTTTTCAATTACCTGGGATATATGCACTTTGTTTTCTTTCCATTTATATCCCTGGGTCAGATAATTCAAAAGCAAGGGCTGAAGTCTGTCAAGGGTATTGGCAAACTGTGATTCAATACTTTCATTTGCCTCAAATTCATACCACAGATCTTTAAGTTCTTCGCCTTGTTCATCAAGCATGGCATAGAGTTTGTCAGCAGCAGCTTTTTCTCTTTCGGCTTTATCTGCATTTCCTTTTTCATCATAGAGATAAGTATCTCCTGCATATATTTCCACAAGGTCATGAATAAGCATCATTTTAATGCACTTTGAAATATCTGTACCTTTCGGTGCATATTCTTCAAGAATAAGTGCATACATGCACATATGCCAACTGTGCTCCGCATCATTTTCACGCTTGATTTCACCATTTTCATAATACACAGACTGTCTGTATATACTTTTCATTTTGGATATTTCAATAAGAAAGTCCATTTGCTTTTTAAATTTATCCATTATTTCACCTTATTTTAAATTTACTTTTCTAACATAACATTATATCAGATTTAGTCATATTATGCAATGTTTTGAAAAGCAAATATGGCAGTAATATAAAAGGAAGCCGCCGTAAACAGTTATGTTCCACAGCAGCTTCTAATAAACATAAAAAATATTTTTTATGTTACATTACCCTATCAAAGGGCCAATCTATAATCCCTCCAAAGTCATAAACATTTTTATACCCAAGTTGATCCATAATATCACAAGCTATAGCACTTCGTCTGCCACTTCGGCAATATACAAGTACTATCTTATTTTTGTCTGTAATTTTATTTTCAACTTCACATTCCACAGTATCAAGGGGAATCAAAATGGCACCATCAATATACCCCTCTGCCATTTCATCCTCTTCCCTTACATCAACAATTGTAATATCTGATCTTTCATCCATTATTTTTTTAGCCTCTACGGGCCCTATTGTCTTATGCATTTTATCACCTTACTAATTAATATCAAGTTCAACAGGACAATGATCGGAACCCATGATTTCTGTATGAATTTTTGCATCAACCATTCTGTCCTTAAATCTCTCGCTTACAACATAATAGTCAATACGCCATCCTGCATTCTTTTCTCTTGCTTTAAATCTGTAGCTCCACCAACTGTAAATGCCCTCTCTATCTGGATAAAAATATCTGAAACTGTCAATAAAGCCTGCTCCAAGAAGTTCTGTAAATTTACCTCTTTCCTCATCTGAGAAACCGGCATTCTTTCTGTTTGTTTTAGGATTTTTAAGGTCAATTTCATTATGGGCAACATTTAAATCCCCGCATAATACAACAGGTTTCTTTTTGTCAAGGTCTGATATATAATTTCTGAAAGCATCTTCCCATTCCATTCTATAGTCAAGACGTGCAAGTTCATTCTGTGAATTAGGAGTATAACAGGTTATATAATAAAAATCTTCAAATTCAAGAGTGATAACTCTGCCTTCTTTGTCATGTTCTTCAATTCCAAGACCGTATGACACAGACAACGGTTCAATTTTTGTAAAAACAGCAACACCTGAATAGCCCTTTTTCTCGGCATAATTCCAGTACTGATAATATCCGGGAAGGTCAAGATTAATCTGACCTTCCTGGAGTTTAGTTTCCTGAATTGAAAATATATCAGCATCTGCTTCGTTAAAAACTTCCATAAAGTTCTTGCCGACACAAGCTCTCAGCCCGTTTACATTCCAAGAAATAAATTTCATTTTAATTTAACACCTCATATAATTTATCTATAGCCCATATTCCAATTTCAGGAGAAACATTGCCTGTAAGAAGAGAATATACATCTTCCATATCTGCCTCTACATTTTTATAATCAAGTACATTTTTAATGGTCTTTATTGCAAATTCTCCCGTAAGTACCTCTTCAGGTTTAAAATAATTAGCGTACACAGCCTTTATTATACCCATTTCTTTAGCAAGACCTAAAGCATTTTCATAATATTTTCCCTTTGACACATCATCAAAATTACTTGACGCCTTTTTATTAATGCCCATTACGTCAATAATCATATTAACAAAATCTGCTCTTGTCATTGAACTTGTTGATTGTATAGCTTCACTGTCAATATAATCTTTTAAAGAAGCTGATGACTGCTGCATCATTGTAAGTATTTTCTTTGCTGTTAACTCTGCACCAAATTCACTTAAAACATCATTTATAATTCCCGTATCTTTATCATAGGCATTTAATACTTTACCGCCTTCTTCACCCATTGAAGAGTACATGTCTGCAGTTACACTGTTAAGATTTACATAATATGTTGCATATTTCTGTACCATAGCTACGACATTGGCAGTATATGGATTTTCTTCATTTACATATTCGCCGTCTACAAAATTTCTCTCTGCAGGCGGTGTCATAACAATTACAACCGCATTTTTCTCCTGGGCAGGCTTAATATAATTATTATATAAATAATAACTGAATGAACCTTTTGCATTTTCATTGTCTGAAGGATAGGAATACTTGTCATATTCCAGCGGATCATTTATATAGTCTGCATCATTTTCTCCGAAATTAATCATTACATAATCGCCTTCGGAAAGTTCATTTATAAATGTTTTGTATTCATCAGTTTCAGTATAGCTTTTAACTGTCGCATCAGCTACTGCCATATTTTTAACAGTTATTTTACTTGATAAATATTTTTGCAGATAGTCGCCATAGCCTCCTGATTTAACAGCCATATTCTCATTATCTGCACCTGCAGCACTTGTGCTTCCAATAACATAAAGATTTGCCGTCTTTAACAAATCTGTCTTCCCTACTGCAATGCTTGAATTTATAATATATGCACTTATTGGCAGTGAAGATTCTTTAATTGCTTCTGCCATTTTGCTTGCAATAATATTTGCACCAAATTTGTTGTAATGAGTAAGATCAACTGTACCGTCAGATTTAACATTATGAAGTCCCTGTGTAGTCATTACACCATAACTTTCATATAAATTTTTAGTAATTTCATACATATCAAGGCACATAATATCTTCTTCATCGGCAAGCTGTCTTATTGCCTCAATATATCCGTTATTTTCACCAAAGTGTTCTGTAATTTTACCATCACTGTCAAAGAAAAGTCTGCACATAGGTGTGAGAAGCACAGGAGTGGCACCTGTTTTCTTTATTGCAGAAACATGCTGAAGCATATACCACTTAAATGTACCGCTTTCATATGGATAGAAAGTTTCACCATATGGGTAATCTGTATCCTTATAAAATTCATAAATATACTCAGGTGTTTTTGTCTTTACACCGGGCATAGTTGGATAAATACCGTTTTCATCAGGTTCTCCAAGCATAACAGCATGCTCCATAAAAGCATTTTCATCAGTTCTCTGATCATTTGTACCAAACTGTATAAATACATAATCTCCTGGACCTACTTGTTCAAGAACTTCATTTAATCTTCCTTGGTTTAAATATGAACGGGCACTTCTTCCTGCTTCTGCTTTGTTTATTATTTCTACATTTTCATCAAAATAATTCACAAGGTATTCGCCCCATCCGCCTATTGTGTTGTCATCACCATAGGCAACAGCAGTTGAATCACCCATTAAATATATCTTTATTTTTTCTGAATCATCAGTTACAGATTCTCCTACAACGCTTATGCTGTCCATATAAACAACATTGTCATCTCCGCCGGCTTCAAAGGCAATTGTTCCTGCTCCAAGAGGATCACTGTCTGTTGCTTTAAGACTAGCTGTAGTACCTGTAATACCTTCTATACAGAATTTCATTGTAATACTTTCTTCACTCTTTGAAAGCTCCATTGTAAAGTAAGGATTTTCTTCACCGGCATTCTGATAAATATTGTTTTTAAGACTTGTTGTATCACTTGCAAGAAGAGTTTCCTCTCCATCTGCAACCTTATAAAGATAGAGCACAAGACTCTTTGTATTGCTTCCTCTTCCTACTTTAAGTACATAGTAAGAGCTGCCGTCTTCACTGTAATTCATATATACATTATAAAAACCATCTGAACCTAATCCCTTTTTATCAGGATTAAATCTGAACCTGCCCTTTAATGTAATATTATCCCAGTTATATCCCTTTGAATATTCCATAAATGAATAGTTATCACTGTCACAGCCTGCTGTCACAAAAGTGTTGTCATATCTTTCAACACTGTTCCACACACCTGTAGTTGTCCAGTCATCCATATTGCCAAAATTAGTTCTGTATATTGCCCCTGATTCATCTCCCTTAGGACTTACAACAGATGCTGTTGTATAACGTGCCGGTGTACCATATTCACCATATGTAGTTGTTGTTCCCGGATATACCTCAAGCATTATATTATATCCTATATCCTCAGGCTGCACAGTATAAGAGCTGTAATAATCTCCTACACCCTCTTTAATAACATACTCATCATCACCTTTAACGGCATACCAGCGTATTTTAGCCGCATCAATATCATCATCTGTACTTAAGTTATAACTGTAGTTTGCAATGAGTTGCTGACCAACGATGAGCTTGCTTTCATTTGTAATTGAAATACTTTTAACAGAAGGCAGATCTGTTCTTGCTGCTGTAACAGTAACATAACTTTGGCTTATAAGACCTGTTTCGCTTTCCACAGAAACAACAGTACTTCCAACCTTATTTGCTGTTATAACACCATTTTCATCAACAGACGCTATACTCTCATCACTGCTTGTATATGTAACACTGCCATTGTTATTCATAGGGAGAGTATAAGCCTTAAGTTCAAAACTTTCACCAATAGGAATTGAAGTTTCATAGCTGTTTAACGTTACATCACAAATTAAATTTCCGTTACTTCCCCTGCTGTTGGAAGGATTCCAGTTGTCGCTTCCCTTTAAAACATTATAAACATTAAAAGCACTTGCCTGTTCATCTGTAAGTATCTTTACAAAATCAGCTCTTACACTTAAATCTACAGACGCACCATTTGAACTTTTAGAGCCGTATTCCATAAACCTTACCTTATTTACAACAGTGTTTTCATCCCATAAACTAAAGCCTTCACTGTTCATAATATCAGGCATTGTACAGTTAATATAAACTGAATTGGATCCGTAATTAGGATAATCCTTATCACATTGCCATGGTCTGCCCAGATCAATTTTGCTGGCTTCATCTTCAGTATAAGACTTGTCCACAGTCAATGTACATTCATTAAATACAAATCCTATATTATAAAGCGTAGTATTTGGAGCTGTAAAATGTCCTCCGTTTTGGTAATATGCCATATGTATATTACAATTGTCAAAATATGCTGTAGCATCACCAAATATAAAATCAACGGTTCCCTCAATATAGCAGTTATTTAAATAAACTCTTGCAGAGTTTGCCTCTCCTGACACATTCTGTCCCTTTGAAGCACCCTTCAAATAAAGTGTATCTTGTCTGCCTATCATTTTACAGTTTTCGAGTACAACCTTATCAGCCATTGTTTCAAGAGCCACAGCCTGTACCTGACTTCTTACATCATTATCAGGCTCATCTATATTGTATGAATTTACAAAAGTTATGTTTTCGGCTTTAAAACCTGTAGCATTTTCTCCCACTGTTACAGTAGCAGTCTTATCGGTTCCAAAATTCTTTGATGAATCAGAATGTCCGTTTGCCTTGTCATATGTAATTATAACATCCTCTGTTTTGCTTGTATTTGCAAGAGTTACATAAGGTATGTCTATACTTACTTCCTCGTTATAAGTTCCGGGATTTATATTTATAATGGCCCTGTTTTTTTCAGTTGGCGTATCCTTTATTGAATCAACAGCCTCCTGAATAGTTTCAAAGTCACAATCACCGTCTTTTCCTACTGTAATTGTAACAGTTTTACTTGCTGTGCCTGCAAAAACCGGTACTGACCCAAGCAGCATTATTGCAGATAAAACAGCACTTAAAATTCTTTTATATTTTATCTTCATTTTTTAACCTCCTATTCTCTTACAATAAATTTTAACATAAATCTTATACATATACAAGTAAAAAAAGCCTGTTTACTATATTTTCAAAACAGGCTTTTCTCTACTCGACAATATTCAGTTCAAGTTTTATCGTTGTTCCCTTGTCAACCTCACTGTCAAGGCTTATAGTTCCGTTATAATAACTTACTATATGCTTTACAATTGCAAGACCAAGCCCGGTACCTCCGACTTTTTTGCTTCTGCCCTGATCAACTCTGTAAAATCTTTCAAATACTCTGCTCTGTGATATTTTAGGAATACCTATTCCCGTATCACTTACCTCAACATATATTTTATTGTTCACATAAGCAACGGTTACACATACTTTTCCGTCTTTGACATTGTATTTTATGGCATTAGATATTAAATTATTAAACAATGTAGAAAATTTTGAAAATTCTTCGGTTATAATTATATCTTCGCAGAATATTTCAAGACTTACATTATTTTCCTTAAGCATAGGACTGAATCCCTTTGCCATATCTTCCAGAAGATTTTTTATGTTAAACTCGGTTTTTTCCTGTTTGCCTTTACCTGATTCAATTCTTGAAATTGAAAGTATATCATTAATAAGAGCTGTAATATTGTCGCTTTCCTTCCTTATTCTCATAAGAAATTCTTTTTTCTGCTCATCTGTATAGGGTATACCGCTTGTAAGTAGCTCTGAATATCCTTTTATTGATGTTATAGGAGTTTTAAGTTCATGAGAAGCATTTGCGAAAAAATTTTCTCTCATTTCTTCATTTTTGCGTTCCGTAGTAACATCAATAAGAAGAATTATAACACCTCCGTGGTCTTTTTCTATTACTCCTTTCATAACTCTTGAAACGTGAACTGAAATTATTCTTTCATCCTCAAGTGTTATGTCAAAATTACTTTCCTTTCTCATATCTATTGCATCATTTACGGCCTCAAGTATTTTAAGATTTCTTGTATAGTGTATAATATTCAGATATTTATTTTTGTAACCACAGTCAAAAAATTCTCTGGCGGCATCGTTTAAACCAATAACACATTTATTATGGTCAATAAAAACAAGACCGTCTTTCATACTGTCAAGAATATATTCTGTCCTTCTGTTTATCTCTTTAATACTTGTAACTCCTGCATCTATTCTTTCAGAAAGAGTATTTATTGCCTTGGCTATGTCATTTAATTCCCTGTATTCATATGTTTTAAGTTTAAGATCTTCACCGCTTTGTATTTTAAGGAGTTCTGTTGTAAGCTCTCTTAAAGGTTCAGTAATTTTCTTAACAATTTTACTGCTTATAAACATGGCAATGCTTAGAGTAATTATTGTTGTAATAATTATTGACGGGAGCTGTGTTTTCATAAAAATAAGTTTATTGCTGTATGGTATTGCAATTCTTATTATATTGTTGCTATAGGCAGATTTTTCCGCAACATACAGCATATCAATACTTAAAGTATCTGAATATCTGACACTTACGCCTGTTTTACCATTCTCGGCATCAACAATTTCAGGTCGGTTGTTGTGATTGTCAGATATTTCAGCATCAGCATCTGTTTCAGCAAGAACCTCACCATTTTCAGATATTACCGTTATTCTGGAATTTTTAAGCTGCATAAATGGCTGAAAATAACTGACAGCTGACTGAATTTCATCATCAGATACATCTTTCAGCTGTCTGTCTATTTCACCTATAAGGTCAATCATTTCAAGCTTTGTTTCCTGAAGATTATAACTGCTGTATAAATATGAAAAAATTGCAGAATACATTGCCAAAGCCAGTAATACAATAATTATAACTCTTTTATATATGGCCTTAGACATATTATCAATCCTTGCTTATTCTGTAGCCCATGCCTCTTATAGTTTTTATATATTCACCTGCCGGGCCTATTTTTTGTCTTAATGTTCTTATATGTATATCAATGGTTCTTGTTTCACCTGTATATTCATATCCCCATATTTTATTTAAAAGCTCATCTCTTGTAACTACTCTGTGTGTATTATCAATAAGATAAATCAAAAGCTCATATTCTTTAAATGTAAGTACTGTCTGTTCACCCTTTACAAAAACTTCCCTTGTATCTGTATTTATTTTTAACACGCCAAGTTCCTTATAATTTACAGTCTGATCTTCTGTCCTTCTCAACTGTGAACGAACTCTGGCCATTAACTCCATTACACTGAAAGGCTTTGTTACATAGTCATCAGCACCACTGTCAAGACCTATTATTTTATCAATTTCACTGTCTTTAGCAGTAAGTATAATTATAGGAAGTTTTTTGAATTTATCATTCTGTCTTAATTTTTTTACAGCTTCTGTTCCCTGCATTCCAGGCAGCATAATATCAAATATAGCAAGATCAGGCTTAACCTTTTCAGCCATTTCTAAAGCTTCTTCAGCAGTTTCAAAATCATATACATTATGGTCATATCCTTCAAGAGCAACTTTTACAAGTGCTCTTATACTATCATCATCTTCTGTTATAAATATGTTTTTACCCACAGTAAAATAACCTCCTTTACACATATACATAACTTTAGTATACAATACTTTTACAAATTTTTATACTTATTTATGTATATTTGATGTAAAATTTAAGTAAAATCAATACAAAAAAATATGGTCTCTGGTGGTTATTGAAATGGTTTGGAAAATACTTATTATAATTTTCATTATAAATATTGTAACAACTGTTGTCAAGATAACAATAATATTTTGTGTTATTTTACAGGCGAAATGATGTTGATTATCAGCAGCCCCGTAATACAAAAAATAAAATAAGCCGATGTTGCAGTCGGCTTATTCAAAAAACATATAATTGTCCCCATGGATACACTTTAATATTTACTTTTCAGAACAACAGGAATTTAAATTTTCAATTCGCCTATTTTTAAACTGCACAATTTTTACTGTTCCATTTGTTTTCCCAGAAATCCTGCAGCTGTTTGTGCAAGCTTTCCTTCAACCTCACCCATTGACTGACTGTCACTTAACATAACTATTGCACCAAGCACATCGCCTTCACATATTATTGGAGTAATAAGTTCGTGATTATAGTTCTCACTGTCATTTTCAAGTATAGGGACAAAATTACTGTCATTTCTGTTTGCAATCAATGTGTTTCTATTATTAATAACTTCTTCAAGTTCAGAACTTATATGTTTTTCCATAAATTCTTTCTTTGTACCGCCTGATACAGCAATAATTTGATCTTTATCCACTATACATGTAATATGTCCCGCATTTTTGGCAAGACTCTCTGCATACTCCTTTGCAAAAGCACCAAGCTCCCCAATAGGCGAATACTTCTTTAATATTATCTCACCATCTCTGTCTGTAAATATTTCTAAAGGGTCACCTTCTCTAATCCTCAAAGTTCTTCTTATTTCCTTTGGTATAACAACACGACCTAAGTCATCTATTCTTCTCACAATTCCGGTTGCTTTCAAAACAACTCCTCCTTATTAACAAATAATACTGTATTTCTATTATCTGTTGTACAAGGAATTTTATACTTTGTTTAACAATGGAAAAATTTTGTCAAAAAATTTACTCTGAACATAAAACATAATTATTATGCAACAGCATTCCTATTTATATTATCAATAACTTTACGTATTCCTGTCCATACAGACAGATCTGTAAATACATCAACCACACTGCCCATATCTGTAAATGGTGATTCCTGCAGCACAGACAAATCCTTCATCATTCCATTATACACAATATATTCCACAATCTGATTGACAAAATAAATCTGTCTGGAATCAAGGCTTGTATTATTCAAATACTCAGAAAAAGCTTCTTTTGCTGCCTTCATATCAAGTCCTACAATCTCACGAACAAATTCCCCCAAAGGCTTGTCACCATATTCAGCCTCATAGTCTGATTTTGAGCCAACTTCATTCCAAAGTATTTTTTCAAGCTCTTTTACATCACTGCTTGTTAAAGGTAAATTTGATTTCAGCTTTGCAATTACAAAATTATCCTGATGTTCACGAACATAATATTCTGCTTTCATTTTGTAATTTTTAAGATCATCATTTTCCAGTTCTGCCTCATTCCACTCTACAGAAATAATATCATCATCAAAAGCAGTTTCATATATATTAAATTCTATTTTAATATATTTCATAAGTCCGCGAAGACATTCGCGAATATATTCAAACACACTTATGTCAGCATTGTCAATATAATCTGTATTCAATATCTTATTAATAAGCTCTGACTGTGCTTTAATTTCCGGAATATTAGCTATATTGGCAATTGCATCTACTTTTTTATAAAGATCGCTGCGTCGTTTTCCAAACTTCTTCCCTGCAAGATATGCTACCTCTATACCATACATCAGGGCATCAAAACGCACAGCACTTGCTTCATCATTATCAGGAATAATCAAAGGAGCAACTTCATCACGCATAGTGAGAGTATCTTCATAAGTTAAAGCATTATAATTTTCTTCATTGGAATATAACTCTATATATTTAAGATGCTGTTTTGCGGCAAAATTGTCTTTGTTTATTTCTTTTACTTTTTCAGCCAGTTCTTTTACAAGTTTTTTTCTGAAATTTACCAAATAATCCGTCTGATAATTTATATCCTGGAGTTTAAATACAATTTGTGATTTCAAATGAAAAATTGCTCCCTGCAGTGCCAGCATATTTGCAGTAGGTTTACCGTCATTCATTCTAAAAAACTCAAAATTACCACAAAAATCAAATATATAAAACTTATCTTTATCTTTACCATCAATAAGTCCGGGGCAAAGTCTTGTACCTCTGCCTATCATCTGCCAGAATTTAGCCTTGCTCATAACCTTTTTAAAGAAAACAAGATTCAGGATTTCAGGCACATCAATACCTGTATCAAGCATATCTACAGATATAGCTATCTGCGGATTTTTGTTTTTATCAGAAAACTCATCAATTAAGCTCTGTGAATATTTTATTTTATTATCAATAACTTTTGCAAATCCTGGCAAATGAGGGTATTCCTTATTAAAAACTTCCAGTATTTTTTCAGCATGTCTATGATTTTTAGCAAATATAATTGTTTTACCCAGCTTCTGACCATAATCTATTTTAAGTCCGTTCCCCATTAATGTATCTAATACTTTTTTAATTGTATCAATATTAAACACCCATTCATTAAGAGCTGAAGATCTTATTCTCTCAGGAATTTCTCCATCTTCCTTTTCAAATGTTTCTTCATAAATTTCCTTATCTTCGTCTGAAAGTTCATCATAGTCTATTCCCTGTTCAATAAATTTAAGCTTTGTTTCCACTGACATATAATCAACTAAAAATCCGTCTTTTACTGCCTGTGCAAGTTCATAGCCATAAGTTGGCACACCTTTTTCAAGCTCAAATATTTCATATGTATTTTTATCAATTTCATCTTTTGGTGTTGCAGTCAGACCTACAAGAGGAGCATCAAAATAGTTAAATATATCTTTGTATTTATTATAAACAGAACGATGTGCTTCATCACATATAATAAGATCAAAGTGCCCTGTTGTAAACAACTTTCCTTCATCATCCTTAGCCTCATCAATACAATTGTACATTGTTTGATATGTTGAAAAAACACAATGTGCTGTATAGTTGTTTTTTTCCTCACACAAATTTGTAACAGATAAATTTGGTATAAGATTAACAAATGAACGCTTAGCCTGTGTCACAAGTGAATTTCTGTCTGCGAGAAATAATATATTTTTTACCCATCCACGTTGTAAAAGAACATCACAAAGAGATATTACAGTTCTTGTTTTACCTGACCCTGTAGCCATAACAAGGAGTGCTTTACGCCTGTTTTTATTTCCAAAAACATCACAAACAGCCTTAACAGCACCCTCCTGGTAATATCTTCCTGCAATATTTTTGTTTATTATAACATTATTTAAGCTCATTCTCATAGAACGCAGATTAAAAAGTTTCTCAAGATCTCTCTTTGAATAAATTGCCGCAACCATTCTTTCAGGATACTGTCCATCATCAATTCTTGTTTCAAACCCGTTCGTTAAAAATATAACTGGTCTTCTGCCATACATTTTTTCTAATATATCTGCATATAGCTTAGCCTGCTGTCTGCCCTTTGATACATCTGCACAGGTTCTTTTTGCTTCAACTACTGCAAGTGGTTTGCCGTTATCATCATAAAGCACATAATCAGCATATCCTATACCTGATGTATTTGGCATTCCGTTAAGTTCAACTTCATTAAGCCAATCCTTTCCTTCAATCCATCCAAAATCAGAAAGCATAGTATCAATATATATTTTTCTTGTTTTAAACTCTGACAAATCAAGAGGCTTAGGTACATAATTAGCTTGCTGTTCTTCTCTTCTTGCTGTAAGTTCTTCTCTTAACTTTTTATTTTCCTCAATAAGTTTTTCAAAATCTATATCTCCAACTTTACCAACAGCTTCTTCTTCATGTTTATCCAGCAGAGCTGCATTAAAGGGTTTTTCGCAATAATCTTTCCCATAACAACAAGCAATAAAATCCATAAAAACATATAAATTTTCAATACATAACTTAGCTTGATCCATAGTTATTTTTTTACCTGAATGTGCAGCATTATTGCCAACTTTTCTTATAAAGTCCATTCTTTTATAAATATCATTTCCAACTATATCTCTGAAATCTTCATTGCTTATAAGACTTACCAGATTATTCTGATATGGCTTTTCAAGGCACTTGTCAACTGAATACATCCACTTAACAGCAAATTCCATAGCACGACGGCAATTAAAAGCTGCTGCTTCTGTATCAATATGCAGTATTTTTTCTGCTGAAATTGCTGCATTTGCAAAACTTTCAAACTGAGGATCATTTTTTAAAAAGTCAAAATTTGTCATATGCAACTCTCCTTTCTGTTTTTATTATAATTCTTAAGTATAACTCACTCTCAAATTTCAATTTGTCGGTCTGGGCGACGAAAGCAGCGAATTGCTCCTGTAGTG
>CAZGIC010000010.1:0-29654 GCA_964526435.1 uncultured Lachnospiraceae bacterium
GAAGACTTTGAAACAGGCAAAATGTATATGAATCTTATGTTTAATTAAGCAGGGAATACCTGCTTTTTAAATTGATTCTTTATCAACTAGCGTGGTTTATAAAACCCTCATATCGCAAAATTTGACTTTGTCAAATTTCACTAACAGTCAGCCTATGGCTGACAGCTCCCTTAAAAGGGAGCCTATAATGTGGATTACAGTATAATGACCACGTCAAATATTGTAGAACCTTTAAATTTATGAAAAATTGTATAAAAAATGAAATTAAGGTAATAATAGCCTTGAGGTGATTTATGTGAGAAGGTTATTAAAGGGACTTCTTGTTATAATGTGCGGAGTTGTTTTTACAATGACGGGAGGACTTGCAGGCTATTATATGGCATTCAACGATGAAGGGGACATAGAATACGGCGGTGAAACTGTTATGGCTGAGGCTAAGTCCGATGTGACTATAGGTGAAAAAACCGTGCTGGAATTTGTATACAATTATTCAGACGGAATTTCAGAAACAAGGCAGAGTATCCCACAGCGTTCTATGTATGGCTGGGACAGGGAAAAAACACAGGAGGCATACAGTGACTGGCAGATGACTGAATTCAGTGCCGACAGAGTTGTTTTTAAAAAGAGTATAGAAGGAGAAAGTCCTCAGCACTATATTCTTAAGGAAAATGACGGCTATGTTGCGGTATATTACAGAGATTCGGGGATTTTGAAGGAAATAACATCAACACCTGTTGCATCTTTAAGCGATGAAGATAAAAAATTATTTGAAGAAGGTCTTGAAATTGATGGGGAAATGAATCTTATAAAATATATAGAGGGGTTGGAAACATAGCAAAATGTATAATTTTTGTATAAAAAACGACAAAATTTAATGAAAAATAATGTTTATCAAAAAAAATAAACAAAAAAAACAAAAAAAACAACTTATGTTTGTGAACACTTCTGAGTTGCAAGGTGCTATAATAATGACTGTGAAAACCCCTAAATATTTTCACATTACAGTTTATACATCCCTCAAATATGTAAATTAAACTGTAAACCCCATAAAAATACCTTCTCTTTAGGAAAAAGCAGCTGAGCGTTAGCTGCTTTTTTCTATTTCAGGAATTTGTCAACAGGTGTGGGCAGAACTGTCGGTGAAAGTTATAAAAAACACATTAAAAGTGATGGATTCATTAAAAAATGTTGACAATTGTGTGAATATAACGTAAAATTAAGAGTATATAAAAATGACGTTAAAATATAAGGAGGAATTTTTAATGAAAAAATTATTTACAATGCTTGCAGCCCTTGCTATGTCAAGTATGATACTTACAGGCTGCGGTGGAAGCACAGCTTCAGAAACAAATACAGATACTGAAAATACACAGTCTGAAAGCACAGCAATGGAAACACCTGTTGATATTGGTATAATTCAGCTTATGGAGCATACTGCTCTTGATTCTTCAAGAGAGGGTTTCATATCTGCTCTTGCTGAGGCAGGATATGTAGACGGTGAGAATATCAACATAGAAATTCAGAATGCACAGGGCGATCAGTCAAATCTGAAAACTATTTCACAGAAATTTGTATCAGACGGCAAGGACCTTATTCTTGCTATTGCTACACCTGCGGCTCAGGCTGTAGCTACAGAAACAAAGGATATTCCTATACTCATAACTGCTGTTACAGATCCTGCTGAATCAGGACTTGTTGACAGCAATGAACTGCCTAACTGCAATGTTTCAGGTACATCTGACCTTACTCCTGTTAAGGAACAGCTTGAACTGCTTACACAAATTCTGCCTGATGCAAAGAAAATAACTATAATGTATTGCTCAGGTGAGCAGAATTCTGTTATACAGGCTGAAACAGCAATTGCAGCTGCAGAAGAGCTTGGTCTTGAAACTGAAATAAAGACTGTAACATCAACAAATGATGTTGCACAGGTTACACAGTCTGTTATAGGTACTTGTGATGCAGTATATATTCCTACTGATAATGTTCTTGCTTCAAGTATGCCTCTTGTATCAAGCATTACAAATCCTGCAGGACTTCCTGTAATTGTAGGTGAGTCAGGAATGGTTGAGGGCGGCGGACTTGCTTCTGTTGCTATTGATTACACTGACCTTGGATATATTACAGGAGAAATGGCAGTTGAAATAATTGAGGGTGCTGATATATCTACAATGCCTATAAGATATACAGAAAATCCGGAACTTATTATAAATGAAACAGCGGCTGCTGAGCTTGGAATAACTATTCCTGATGAAATTAAGGCTGAAGCAACCATTATTAACACAAGTAATTGAAGCAGCACAGAGAATTAGTAATTTGAGTTGTGTTTGAAGTTAGTACACGGGGGTGCTTATGGCACCCCTCAGCGTGTCGAAAATTCGACACGCTTGCAAGAAATGCTTGCTCAGCGATGCAAACATTTCTTGCAGTAAGCTAAGGAAGGAACCATCAAGTTTTCCGCAATTTTGACGTTGAAACGTCAAAATCACAGAAAAGTTCCTATCCTCGGCGAAAATGCGATTTTCGCCGGCGGATTAAAGTCTGCGACGCTAATTGTAAGTTAGCTGCTCAAAAACTGCAATTTTTTTAAAAAATTAGGGTTATTGACAGTTTGGGGGGTGCTTATGCACCCCTGTATTTGCTGAATGGCAATAATTGCCGTTTTGTAAATAATAGTAAAAGGAGAAAAAATAAATGGAATTTATAATCGGTGCTGTTGCTCAGGGGTTGCTTTGGGCAGTTATGGCAATAGGTGTATATATAACATACAGAATACTTGATATAGCTGATTTGACTGCTGAGGGATGCTTTACTCTTGGTGCAGGTATTACATGTAAGCTTATTACATCAGGATTTAATCCTTTTGTATCAACGTTATTTGCCCTTTTAGGCGGACTTCTTGCAGGATTGTGCACAGGTCTTTTACATACAAAGCTTAAAATACCGGCTCTTCTTGCAGGTATACTTACTATGACAGGCTTGTGGTCAATAAATCTGAGAGTTATGGGCAAGTCCAACATTCCTCTTTTGAGAGAAACATCAATTATTACAATGCTTGAAAATATGGGATTAAGTAAAAACGATGCTGCAATTATAGCCGGACTTGTGCTTACGGTTATTGTAATTCTTTTCCTGTGGTGGTTTTTTTCTACTGAACTGGGGTATTCATTAAGAGCTACGGGAAATAATAAAAATATGATAAGAGCCAATGGTGTAAATACCGATAATGCTACAATTCTTGGCATTATGCTTGGTAACGGACTTATTGCTCTTTCAGCTTCACTTGTTTCACAGTATAACAGTTTTTCAGATATACAGATGGGTGTAGGTACTATTGTTATAGGACTTGCTTCTGTTATTATAGGTGAGGTAGTTTTTGGAAACAGAACTATTTTGCGTTCTCTTATAGCTGTTGCACTGGGTTCTGTTTTATACAGAATTATAATTGCAATAGTACTTAGATTGGGCTTGCAGGCTGATGATATGAAGCTTATAAGTTCAATACTGCTGGCTGTTGCATTGTGTTTCCCTGCAGTGAGAAATATTGCTGCAAAGAATTTAAGAAATTCTATTAAGAAGGGAGGCAGTGCAAATGCTTAAGCTTGAAAATGTACATCAGAAGTTTGATGAGGGTACTGTTAATGAAAAACATGTTCTACATGGTATTAATCTTGATGTAAATGAAGGGGACTTTATTACAATTATAGGCGGAAATGGTGCAGGAAAGTCTACAATGCTTAATGCTATTACAGGTTCCAATACCATAACAAGCGGTAAAATACTTATTGACAATGTTGATTTGACAAAGGCACCGGAACACAAAAGAGCTAAGTACATAGGAAGAGTTTTTCAGGATACGAGAATGGGAACTGCTTCCGATCTGACAATAGAGGAAAATCTTGCCATTGCCTACAGAAGAGGGAAGACGAGAACCCTTAGAATGGGAATTACAAGCAAGGAAAAGGAGCTTTATAAAAAAATGCTTGCAGAACTTGACCTTGGACTTGATAAGAGATTAAAGGATAAAACAAGGTATCTTTCAGGAGGTCAAAGACAGGCTCTTACTTTGCTTATGGCTACATTGCTTCATCCTAAACTGCTTCTTCTGGACGAGCATACTGCGGCTCTTGACCCTAAGACAGCAAAGAAGGTACTTGAGCTTACAGTAAAGATTGTGGGAGAAAATAATCTTACTGCCCTTATGGTAACTCATAATATGAGAGATGCATTAAGAATAGGAAACAGGCTTATAATGCTGCATAAAGGACAGATAATACTTGATATTTCGGGAGAAGAAAAGAAAAAACTTGATGTGCCTGACCTTCTTGCTATGTTTGAAAAGGCAAGCGGTGAGGAAATGAGTAATGACAGAATGCTTCTGAGCTGAAATTGAGCTTATTGACGCAAATATCAAAGGAAAAATTGAATAATTAAAGCTGCAGGGGACTGTCGGTTAATACCGATTTTCTCCTTAACATTAAGGAAAAGGACAATCTTAATATTTAAAGATTGTCCTTTTTTATGGGAAAAAAGAGATAAAACTGAAGTTTTATTTTATTAGAAGTTTTACAAAACAACAAAGAATTGTTGTTTTTGAAATGTTTATAATGTACAAATATAGTGATGATATCCGGTCATATATAAATAAATCCCTAATAAAGTATACTTTTTGAGAGTGGATTTTTTATTGGAAATTTACCTCATTTTTGTTGACATTTTCACAAAAAAAGCGTAAAATTATTTGTATAAATATATATTATTTTACTAACACTGATAAAGTATACTTTATTAGGGATTTTTGTAACATATGTACATTTATAAAGGGGGGAATAGTAATTATATTAATGAGGTCATCTTTATGATGAAAAGCAATAAGGGAATTGCTTAAAAAACAACAAATTTATTTGTTGTTTCTGAAAAAAGGTTTAAGGGAGATGAGAACATGAAAAACAAGTTAAGATTGCTGACGGCTTTCTTTGTGCTGAGCTTTGTAATGACAATGGGGGGTATTGTCTTTAATATTGACGGGGCAGGAGTTTTGAAAGCTGAAGCAGCAGAAGGAAACACCGGAGATTTCGTTGTGGAAACGACAAGTTATTATGCAACTGCAACTGACCCTGGTTTCAGTTACAGTGAAAGTGATCGTGTGCTCACAATAAGCGGTGGCGGAGAGTACAAAATTTCAATGGATGCCAACGCCACTCCAACAAGCGATACTATAAAGGTAACAGCAGATGATGAGGTAACAATAACACTTAAGAATGTGAACATAACAAGCAGTACTGCCTCACCAATTGAGATAGCTGAAAATGCAGGTGCCGTAACAATAGAGCTTGATGGAACAAACAGTTTAGTGGCGACAGGCAATGGCAATTTAGGTATACAAATATCAACATCAAGTCAGGTAACAATAACAAGTGCTGATGGTGATGGAAGCGAGTTAGGTGAGCTGAATGTTACATCTTTGTCAGCTTATGATTATAATTTTAGCTCAGCTATAGGGTCCTATAATAGTGGATACGCTATTGATATTACTATAAAGGGAGGAACAATTGCAGCTTCAACTCTGGCAGATCATGATAACTATGGAGCAGCTATAGGAAGCTACAAAGATAATGCTAAAATTACTATAGACGGAGGAAAAATAACAGCTACAGCAAAAGCTTATGGTAATAACCATGGAGCAGCTATAGGAAGCTATATGAGTAATGTTAATATTACTATAAATGATGGAGAAATAACAGCCGAAGTAGATGCCCCAATAGCAGCCACCGAGGAAAGTTCTGATGAGGAAAGTGATACTACTAAAGTTGGATATAACTATGGAACAGCTATAGGAACTGACAATGGCAGTGCTGATATTACTATAAATGGTGGAACAATAAAAGCCACAGCTTTTGGTGAAGTTTACAACTATGGATCAGCTATAGGAAGTCACGTTACTGCTGATGATGGAAGTACTAAAATAGATATAACTGAAGGAACAATAACAGCCGAAGCTGCATCAAGTTATATTAACTGCGGAGCAGCTATAGGAAGTTACAGCGGTGGTGCTGATATTAATATAAGCGGAGGAACAATAAATGCCACAGCAACAGCTACAGCAGACACGTCAGATGGCACAAATAATATTGTTAACTATGGAGCAGCTATAGGAAGCGACTTTGATGATGTTAATATTAATATAACCGGAGGAACAATAAATGCCACAACTTCAGCTTTGGGTATTAACAGAGGAGCAGCTATAGGAAGCAGATCCGGTGCTGTTAATATTATTATAGGTGATGGAGAAATAACAGCCACAGCAACAGCCGAAGGAGATAGTAACAGCGGAGCGGCTATAGGAAGCGATGAAGGTACTGTTAATATTACTATAACCGGAGGAACAATAGAAGCCTCAACTTCAAATGATGGTATCAGCTATGGAGCAGCTATAGGAAGCAGCTCTAATACTGCTGATATTACTATAAAGGGAGGAGAAGTAACAGCCAAAACTGAGGGTAGTGCATATGGAACAAATGCAATGGCTATAGAGCCAAACAATGGTTCAGTGTATATTTCACCTACTGTGAACACTTTGATAAAGGTAGAGTACGAGAAAAATGCAACTCCGACAGAGTATTACTATGAAACAAGAATAAATGACGAAGTTGGCGGAGATTATTTCCATAGCTATCTCGGTGATGTAACATATGGTGACGCCAATGTATCGATTGAATACGATTCAACTAATAATGTATATAATGTTATTGTCAGTGAATATGGCGGAAAAGACCCTGCCAGGTATCTTGAAAGTGTTATTGTGCTTGTAAATGACATGGATAAGAATGTTGTTGAAGGTCAGGAGCTTGAGTATTATGAGGAATACTTTGATGGGACAGAGGATTTAGAGGATTCAGAGGATTCAGTGGCTAATTCAATTGTATTCAAGGTTGATGCAAGTAGTCTAACTGGTGAGCATAAAGTAATATGTGCACTGGTAAAGACATATTATAATAGAGATGCTAACAATACTAAGGGTGATATTCAGTATTTCTTGAGTGGAAATTTGTTAGCCGAGAGTGAGGGGTGATGATTTATGAGTAAGAAAATTTATATGAAACCTGGAATTGAAACAGTTGTGTATAATAACAAGGATGATAATATGAATAATCCTACATATCTTACTCTATCAAATCATAACTTCAATAATATACACTACAGTCCTGGTAATAAGAATACATTTACATTACATTGGTAAAATATTTTATATTGCAGTTGATAATATAATATTTGATTGAGTGCAGCCCCGATGCTTATTGCATCGGGGCTGTTTTAGTAGTGAAAGTTAATCAAAGCCTCCCTTTTAAGGGAGGAGGAGAAACGCTTGCGTTTCGGGAGAAGGTTTTCTTGTGAAAGATGAGGATAAAAACCCTCCGCCCTTCGGGCACAGCTCTTCAGCACTTTCAGCTTCGCTGAAAGCCAGCCTTCGGCTGTCTGCATATTCTTGCGGTGCAAACCTTAAAAGGGAGGCAAAGTATACGGGCGATTGATAATCGCTCCTACGATGGTATTGGTTATGGTAAGGCGGTCGTTAAATTGGAATTTGTTGGTGTATTGTGAAAAATTGGGCAATTAATGAATTTCACCGAAAGTGCTGAGTGCCCCTGCAAATGGTTGAATTGTCAGATTGTTGGTCTGTGACCATGCTAAATATTATAGAAACAAAAATAAAATAAAACTAAAGTTTTATTTTATTAGCAGTTGTTATTAAAAACAACAAAAAAATTTGTTATTTTTGACAAGTTGGGAAAATTTGAATAATTAAATTTGGTTCTTTGTCAATTGGTGTGGTTTATAAAAATCCTCCGAATTGAATCGGAAAGACTGATCCGACAGCCTGAAAGGCTGCTTTTGCAAAGCAAAAGTTCTGACAGCTCTGCCGAGCTGCCACCTCTTGGCTGCTTGTCAGAACTTTTGACTGTTCAGCACTTTCAGCTCTGCTGAAAGCCGACTATGTGCGTCCGGCTATTCTGCCGGTGCAAAAGTCAAAAGCGACACTGCGTGTCGTCGGATAACTTCTTCCGATTCAATGGTGAGCAGTATTGCGGAGCAATACGACCAACCCTTTAAAAAGGAGGCAAATATGGGAATTTACGATAACGACCACACCAAATATTGTGGAACCTTAAATTTTAAGAGCAAGATATTAAAAAGATTTCTTGCTCTTTTTGTGTTTGCACTTTTGTTAATTCGGAACTTTTGCTTCGCAAAGTATATCAGCTTTTTCAAGGCTAAGAAGCTTAAGTTTTCTGTCAATTCCTCCTGCATAGCCTGTAAGGTTTCCGTTGCTTCCCACAACTCTATGGCAGGGAATTATTATAGAAATGGGATTGTGTCCTGCAGCTACGCCCACAGCCTGAGCTGACATACGGGATATACCCTTTTTTAATGCAATTTTATGGGCAATATATTTATATGTAACAGTTTCCCCATAGGGGATTTTAAGAAGTGTTTCCCATACAAGAAGCTGAAAAGGTGTTCCCTTTGGGTTTAAAGGGGGAGTAAAATCCGGAGCTTGTCCGCTGAAATATATATCAAGCCATTTTATAGTATTTATAAATACAGGAAGAAGTTTTTCTTCCGGCTCTGTTTTCAGTGAAGAAGCAAAGTATTTCTGTTCTTCTATCCACAAACCTATAAGACAATTATTTTCTCCTGCCAGAGTTATTTTGCCAAGAGGTGAGCTGTATTTGTAAATATATTCCATTATAGTGCTCCTTATGGAAATGAAAGTCCGTCGTTTATCTCAATGTTTACGGCTTTACCAGTGCAGGGGTGAGTGAAGCTTAGTTTGCAGGCACAAAGTGCCGGGGTAACATCTCTTTTGTGCTTAAAGTCTTTGTTATATTTAACGTCACCGTAAAGGGGAGCACCTATTGAGGCAAACTGTGCCCTTATCTGGTGATGGCGTCCTGTTACAAGATTTATTTCTACTTTTGACATATTGTCCTTCTGTTCTAAAAGGGTGTAGTCAAGTATTGCAAGTTTTGCACCTATGTTTCCTTTGTTTACGGTTTTTGAAATGTTAAGTCTGCTGTCTTTCATAAGATATGTTTCTATATGTCCTTTTTCTTCAACTTTTCCGCAAACTATAGCGTGATATATTTTTGTTATTTTGTGTTCATGGAGCATTTGCGTAAGTCTGTCTGCTGTAGACTTATCTTTGGCAAGAAGAACAAGTCCTTTTACAGGTCTGTCAAGGCGGGTTATTATATAGGGAGTTTGGTTTATATAATCCCTTGCTTCGTCAACAATGCTTTTGTGACCGCAGGAGTCACGCTGGGATGGAATGCCTGCTTCTTTAAATGCTGTTAAAATATATTTGTCTTCATATACTATTTTCATATAAAAACCTCCCCGATTAAATTTTAATATATGGTTTTATTTTAACCTATTGTAATTTAAATATAAATTTAAACTCATAGATTGTCAATATTTTAAATAAAATTTTTTTCTATGACAGTAATACTTCGACAAATAAGAAAGGAGAACTGATATATAATATGCCTATACAAGGAGGGCTGACAAATGATAAACAAAATAAAAGAGTGGGTGAAAAGCTACAGGCTTACATACGGAGTTATTGCTTTTATGCTGGGGCGTCTTGAAATTTTTGGTGTGGTAAATCCTATAATAATAGGTTATGCATCGGTTTTCTGTTACAAATCGGGATTTTATACAATAGTTGTTTCGTCAATACTGGGACTTATTACAGTTTCGGACAGAATGTTTGTTTCAAGATATATTGCAGCTCTTATTATAATGACTGTATTTCATTTGCTGGGTAATGAAAAATACAAACAGGGGTACACGGCAGGACTTGCTATATTGACGGGAGGACTTATGTTCTCAATGTATTATGACTTTTCGCTGTCATTTGCTATGATGGCTGTGGTGGAGGCAGTTTTAGCTGTTGCTCTCAATGCTATTCTGCGTGAAAATATAAGTGTACTTAATATTATTGACGTAGATGTGAACCAGACTGAGGAATATCCAAGAGAGGTTCAGAGGATTGTGGGGGAAAGGTTAAAAAATGTTGCTGCTGCATTTGAAAGAGTGTCAAAAAGCTGTTCAAAGGCGTATTCTGCTGTTATACCTGACAACAGTGAGGAGGAAAAACGTGACATATTTGACAGTATAACAGAGATAAGCTGTAAAAATTGCGGAAATATTGAAAAGTGCTGGCAAAAAAACTGCGTCAGCACATATAAGTCATTATATAATGCTATTGGGAAATGGCAGGAAAGAGGTGATGTGCTGAAGGAGGATCTGAGTGACACCTTTCTTGCAAACTGTACCCATTCGGCTGAAATTGTCGCTTCTGCAAAAGGATATATAGATATGTATAATGAACAAAAATTATGGAAGGATAGAATAAAAAGTGTAAAACTTCTGGCTGTGCAGCAGCTTTCCGACGCAGGACGGGTTATTGAGGAACTTATGAAAGATGTTACAAACAATATGAATATTGACAGGGAGCTCAGCACAAGGATATACAAGGCTTTTACAGGGAATATGGTGAAAAGTGCTGTAGCGGTTTATATGAATAACAGGCTTGAAATATATCTTACATTAAAAAATTGTCATAACTGCAACAAATGCAATGAAAATATAATTCCAAGGCTTAGGGAAATACTGGATATTGATTTTATAAATATTAATGAAGACTGTGTTATTGAGGACAAGCAGTGTGTTCTGCATCTTGTTGAAAGACCTGAATTAAGACTTAATATATATTCAAATGGCGTTCAGAAAGAGGGAAGCGAAGTGTCAGGTGACAGCTATACGTATTTTCAGCTTGAGGGAGGAAAGTATCTTATGGCTCTTGCTGATGGCATGGGAAGCGGAAAAGAGGCGAGGGAAGAAAGTGCGGCTTCAATTGAAATGTATGAGGATTTTGTGGCGGCAGGCTTTAAAAGGGAAACCATACTTGATGCCATAAATTCAGTTCTTCTGCTTGATGAGGGGAAAGAGTGTTTTTCCACACTTGATATATGCACTGTGGATCTGTATAAGGGGAATGCAGAATTTGTAAAAATAGGTGCAGTTTCGACAATTATTGCAAGGGGAAGAAGTGTTGAAGTTCTCAGATCGTCTTCGCTGCCTGTGGGTATACTGGGAAAAGTTGACAGAGAGGTGTTTAACAGAGAAATTGAAAAAGGTGATGTTATTGTAATGATGACAGATGGGGTTATTGACTCAAGGGGAAGTGCAATAAGGAGTGAGGAGTGGCTGCTTGATATTATAAGAAACAGAAAAAACAATAATCCAAAGCATATAGTAAACAGTATTCTTGAAAAGGCAGGGGAAAATTACAGGGGCAGAGTGAAAGATGACATGACTGTTCTTGTGGCTGTAGTGTGCTGAAAATAAATATGATACTTGTTGGCTTCAGCTATAAACAAAAAATTATATTTTAACAAATTATTGTCAAATAATTTCAAGTATGTTACAAGTTATAAAATATTATTGATTTTATAAGAAAATTATGGTAATATTTACAATATACGGGCAGATATGTATTGGGCAGAAGGTGTATTGTTATGAGATTTGCCGAAAAAGCCTGTACAGGGATTTGCAGCAATATTATTAACTTAAGGTGAAAAACTTTTAGTCAGCAGAGGCGGCTGCTTACCTGAAAGGGAGAGATAAAAGCCTTAAGTTAATGACATTGATTTACAAGAATCTTGTGTGTTCTGCTTTAATTAAAATATAAGACATTGTTTGTCGAATTGTGTATTAATGTTAATAAATATTTAAGTTGAAAAAAAATGTTAAATGTAGTAAAATAAACTTGAATAGTGTTGAACGTGATAAATTAATTTTACGGTGTAAATTTGATATAGTTGAGATAAGGAGGGGAAAGATATATGAACAGAAATTTTTCTGAAACTCAGAAAATCAGCAATCTTAAAGATGCTTTGAAAGACGTGGTTATAAGTGATGAAACTGTGGAAAAGTCTGCCATCAACAGAGTTATTGCTGAAGCTTATGAGGCTATGAGAGAAAAGGGATATAATCCGGTAAATCAGATCGTGGGATATATTATTTCAGGTGATCCTACTTATATTACAAGCTATAAAGATGCAAGAAAGAAAATGTCAAGAATTGAACAGGACGAACTTCTTGAAGAAATAGTAAATTATTATATTGAAAATAATTTATAATGAAACAGAAATATTATCAGCTGTGCAGGAAATGTATGTCAATTTACAGTCTGTGCCGCTGATTGCTGTTAAAAATAAGTTCCCGTATATCCGGAATTTATAGTTCAGTTTGATTGTGATAAAAAATAATTTGGAGTATGTATGCGTATACTAGGATTAGATTTCGGTATGAAAACCATAGGTGTGGCTGTAAGTGATCCTTTTGGCTGGACTGCTCAGGGTGTTGAAATAATAAGAAGAACCGAAGAAAATAATTTAAAAAAGAGTGTTGAACGTTTAAAAGCTATTTGTGAAGAGTATCAGGTGGAAAAAATTGTACTGGGATACCCTAAAAATATGAACAATACATTAGGCGAAAGAGTTGAAAAAACAGAAGCATTTAAAAGACGAATTGAAAGAGATATAATGCTGCCTGTTGTGCTGTGGGATGAAAGATTGTCCACTGTGGGTGCTGAAAGAAGCCTGCTTGAAGCAGATCTGTCAAGAGCAAAAAGGAAAAATGTTATTGATAAAATGGCTGCTGTTTTTATTCTGCAAGGCTATCTTGATTTAAATCGAAAGAATGAGGAGTAAAATATGAGTGATGATAAGTTAAATATTGATGAATTGAATTTTTTCGGAGATCAGGAAGAAACTTATGAAGTTATTTCAATGACAGATGATGCAGGTAATGAAACTGAGTTTTTTGTTATTGATGGTATTGATGTGGAAAAGCAAAGGTATCTTTTGCTTGTGAAAACAGAAGATTTTGATGAAGATGAACCTGAAGCTTTTATATTTAAGGAAATAAATGTAAATGAAAATGAGTGTACTTATGAGCCTGTAGAGGATGACAATGAGTACAAGAAAGTTTTGCTTTTACTGCAGGATGAAGATTCAGAATACGAAATAAAGTTTTAATATAAAATATAAAAGTTTTGTAAATGCGTATGAATTATCTGAAGAAAATGAAAGCCTGCTTTCGATTTTCAAAGATAAGTCAATTAGAGGTTTTAATAAAAACCTCTAATTTGGTTATATTCTTTGGGATAGCAAAGAGATATGGAATATAGTTTTGATTAATTAAATTTATATAGACTGAATTTGTATGTTTTTACTTTGAACGGGTTATATTAATTGTAAAGATGATACATGTTTTGTCTGTTGTATTTTTATAATGGTGCGGTGTATTTTAATCAGTGAGCATAAATAAAAATAGTCACTGCTTTTTGACATGGTCAAAAGCGGCAGCTGTTAAAAGCTGCAATTTTTAATTAAATTTAAGTTTGTTGACAGTCAGGAACAAGGCCATTGGTCTTGTTATTGTTGTGTGAAAAAATATTTTATACAAAAATAAATATAAAAAATAATATACGGAGGTGTAATTTTTTGTATACTAGAAGTTTAAGAAGGAATACAAAGCGTGCTTCTGAAAGTGTTGAACAGGTATCTGCGGACAGTTCGCGTGTAGAAAAGAAGCCCGCGGAAAGGAAAGCTCCTGCAAGGAAAAGTTCCCAGAGGTCAGGCTCAAAGCTTAAGGTTATACCTTTGGGCGGACTTCATGAAATAGGTAAAAATATCACAGCCTTTGAGTATGAGGACGAAATTTTAATTGTTGACTGTGGTGTTGCTTTTCCGGAAGATGATATGCTTGGTATTGACCTGGTTATTCCCGACTTCACCTATCTTGTGAAAAATAAGGAAAAGGTTCTTGGAGTGGTGCTTACTCACGGACATGAGGATCATATAGGCTCTTTGCCTTACTTCCTGAAGGAACTCAATGTTCCTATTTACGGAACTAAGCTTACAATAGGACTTGTGGAAACAAAGCTTAAGGAGCACAATATTTTAAACAGTGTGCAGAGATATAATGTAAACGCAGGGGAAACAATAAAGCTTGGAAGTCATTTCAAGGTAGAGTTTATACGTTCGACTCATTCAATTGCAGACAGTGTTGCTCTTGCAATAACCACACCTGTTGGTGTTATTGTGCATACAGGCGATTTTAAAATAGACTTTACTCCTATTCAGGGAGAAATGATAGATTTACAGAGATTTGCAGAACTTGGAAAAAAGGGTGTTCTTCTTCTCATGTGTGAAAGCACAAACGTAGAAAGACCAGGCTATACTATGAGTGAACGTTCTGTAGGCGGTATAATTGACCATATATTTGATAACAGCAATGACAAGAGAATTATGGTTGCAACATTCTCATCAAATATTGACAGAATACAGCAGATTGTTAATTCCGCTGTTTCACATAAGAGAAAGGTTGCTGTTATAGGCAGGAGTATGGTGAATGTTGTTAAAACTGCCGGTGAACTTGGATACCTTGATATTCCCAAGACTACCCTTATAGATATTCTTGAAACTAAAAATTATTCAGACGGTGAACTTGTTATAATTATGACGGGTTCTCAGGGTGAAACTATGGCCGCTCTTTCAAGAATTGCTCTTGGTGAGCACAGACAGATTGAAGTTAAGCCTACTGACAAAATTATAATTTCAGCTTCTCCAATACCCGGAAATGAAAAAAATATTTATAAGGTTATTAATGAGCTTATTAAAAAAGGTGCAGATGTTATATATGACGGACTTATGGATGTACATGTGTCAGGTCATGCAAGACAGGAAGAAATTAAAATTATGCATTCTCTTGTGAAACCTAAGTTTCTTATGCCTATTCACGGTGAGTACAAAATGCTTCGCTGCCATAAAAATATTGCATGTGAGCTTGGAATGGATAAAGATGATGTGTTCGTTATGGCTAACGGTGATGTGCTTGAACTTACTAAAAACAGTGCAAAGCAGATAGTTAATGCTGTGCCAAGCGGTCAGATATTTGTTGATGGTCTTGGCGTAGGTGATGTAGGCAACATTGTTTTGAGGGACAGACGCCACCTTTCACAGGATGGTCTTATGATAGTTGTTGTTGCAATGGATAAGTATACGGGCGAAATTTTAAGCGGTCCTGATATTATATCAAGAGGTTTCGTCTATGTGAGAGAAAGTGAAGAACTTATGGACGAGGCAAGAGCTGTTGTAAATGATGCACTGGCTAAATGTGAAAGAAAGAATATAAATGAGTGGGCATATATTAAGACACTTATAAAAGATACACTCAGAGATTATTTGTGGCATAAAACAAAGAGAAGTCCTATGATACTGCCTATTGTAATGGATATAGAATAAGCGGTGCTGAAAGCACAATGGGACTTATAGAAGTTGTTTACGGGCAGTGTATGGACACTGCCCTTTATTATTTGCAAAAAAATTATATAATGACAGAGGAGGAAAGAATATGGCCGGACAAATGACCGCCGAAGAAAGACTTAAATGGATGACTGAAACACCTGTTGAAAAGCTTGTGTGTAAACTTGCTGTTCCTACAATAATAAGTATGCTTGTTTCATCTTTTTATAATATGGCAGATACATTTTTTCTGGGGCAGACTGATGACAGTGTTATAGCGACAGGGGCTGTGGGTATTGTTTTCCCTCTTATGGCTATTATTCAGGCTATTGGTTTTTTCTTTGGGCATGGGTGCAGTAATTACATATCAAGAAAACTTGGCAGCAGGGAGCGTGACCTTGCTGAAACAATGGCAAGTACAGGATTTTTTACGGCAATAATTATAGGTTTTGTGCTTATGGCTCTGGGACTTATATTTCTGGAACCTCTTGCGTGGGCATTAGGTTCAACGGAACTTATTCTGCCTAAGGCAATAGAATATATGAGGCTTATACTTATTGGCTCTCCTTATATGATAGGTGCTCTTGTGCTTAACAATCAGTTAAGGTTTCAGGGGTCTGCATTTTTCTCAATGATAGGAATAACAAGCGGTGCGGTTTTAAATATTGTGCTTGACCCTATACTTATATTTATATTTGATATGGGAGTGACAGGTGCCGCTCTTGCAACTATTGTAAGTCAGTTTGTAAGCTTTGTTCTTCTTCTTGCAGGTCTTTACAGAAGTGACGCCATAAATATAAAATTTAAGAATTTTAAGCCTTCCCTTTATTTTTATAAGGAAATTGTTGCAGGAGGAGCACCATCTCTTTGCAGACAGGGTATAGCAAGCGTTGCTACAATATGCCTTAATTTTGCAGCAAAGCCCTATGGTGAAGTTGCAATTGCGGCAATGGCTGTAGTATCAAGAATTTCAATGTTTGCAAATTCAACAATAATAGGATTTGGACAGGGATTTCAGCCTGTTTGCGGATTTAATTACGGTGCAGGACTTACAAAGAGGGTTTTAAAGGCTTTTTGGTTCTGTGTTAAATTTGCTTTTGTATTTTTGCTTGTTGCAGGAATTTTGGGCATTATTTTTGCACCTCAGCTTGTGGACACATTCGGCAACGGTCCTGAAGTTGGAAAGATAGGGGCAGCGACGTTGAGGTTTCAGTGTGTTGCACTGCCTTTAAACAGTTTTATTGTTCTTTCAAATATGCTTTTGCAGACAATAAGAAAACCTGTAAGGGCATCTATACTGGCTATGTCAAGGCAGGGGCTTGTGTTTATACCGCTGGTTATTATATTGTCTGCGGTTATAGGTCTTACAGGACTTGAAATGTGTCAGATGCTTGCAGATGTGGTTACATTTGTAATGGCTGTTATTATACAGATACCTGTGCTTAAAGCGCTGGGGAATGAGAAAGGTTCTGATTAAAAAATGCAGGGTATTCATAAGTTGATTTATGGATACTCTGTTTTTTGTGAACCGAAAGAGAGCAATTCGGGCGGCGGAGCCGACTTTTTAACGCAGTTAAAAAGTTCTGATTATGAACCGAAAGAGAGTAATTCGGGCGGCGAAGCCGACTTTTTAACGCAGTTAAAAAGTCAAAATCAGGAAATGTACAAATTTTTTCTTTTAATATGTCAGAAATAGTGTTATAATTAAATATTAATGGCATTAATGAGGCGGGTTTATGATATACAGAGATTTAGTGTTTTTGGATAAGGATTACAATACTGTGACTGGAGATATAGAAGCTGAAAATGGTATTGTAACAATGATAAGAATAAAAGATGAGGGCAGAGGGGAACCTGTCTTGCCGTCTTTTACAGATATACATATTCATGGGGGATATGGTGTGGATATAATGAATGCTGTAAGCAGTGAAATTGTATATCTCAGTAAAAAACTGTATGAGGATAACGTTGGAGCTTATATGCCAACAACTGTTGCAAAGGAATATGACAAAATACTGAAATGTGCAGGAGTAGTTAAGGAAGCTTCAAAAAACAGTGATTATGCCGAAATTGTGGGGATACATATTGAGGGGCCCTTTATTTCAAAAGAGTACAGGGGCATTATGGAAGATAAGTTTATCAGAGCCTGTGATATTAAGCTTTATGATGATTTAAAGGAAATAATGGGGGATCTGAAAATAAGGTTTACAGTTGCTCCAGAATGTGAGGGAGCATATGAATTCTGCAAATATGTAACAGAAAATGGAGATTATATATCCATTGGTCACAGCGGTGGAACATATGAGGACTGTAAAAAGCTTTTTGAAGCAGGTGCATCTTCATATACACATATTTTTAACGCAATGTCACCTCTTCATCACAGAGAAATAGGTGTTACGGGAGCAGGACTTGCTGATAATAATTTTGTGGAAGTAATATGTGATTTTGTTCATTTGTCAAAGCCCTGTGTTGAACTTATAACCATGCTTAAAAGAGAGAAAATAATACTTGTTACAGACGCTATGGAGGCTATGGGCTGTGAAAAGGGAAAGTATGTTTTCTGCGGTAAAGAGGTTGCAGTTGATGATAATTCAGTAAGAGATTGCAGCGGCCGTCTTGCAGGAAGTATACTTACAATGAAAAAAGCTGTAAAAAATATGGCTGAAATTACAGGATACAAGGCTGCTGTGAAAATGGCTGCCGAAAATCCGGCAAAATTGCTTAGTCTTGAAAAATACGGATATATAGATACGGGAAAGAGGATAATATTATGAAAATAGGTAAACTGCCTAACAGTCTGCTTGATAAAATTGTTATTGAGCCTATAAATAAACATAGTGTGGAAAGAAGCGAGGTTATATTAAAACCGTCAATAGGTGAAGACTGCTCTGCCCTTAACATGGGGGATAATATATGTCTTTTATCAACCGATCCTATTACAGGGGCATCAGAAAATATGGGCAAGCTTGCAATACACATAAACACAAATGATATTGCTTCAAGCGGCGGAGAGCCTGTGGGTATTATGGTAACTGCTCTTTTTCCGCCATCAATAACTGAAAGTGAAATTTCAAAAATTGTAACTGATTTATATGTTGAGGCTGAAAAAGTAAATGTTGTCATACTGGGGGGACATACGGAAATAACAGATGCGGTCAACAGACCTGTTTTGAGCTGTACAGTAATAGGAAAAACAAAAAGGCTTATAACTTCAGGGGGTGCTAAGATCGGCGACAGTGTTGTAATGACAAAATATGCTGCTATGGAGGGTACTGCTATATTTGCAAATGACAAAGCAGATATGCTTAAAGGTGTGGACAAGGCTGTCATTGAAAGGGCAAAAAAATTCAGTGAAAATCTTTCTGTAATAAAAGAAGGGAAAATTGCAGCTGAAAAAGGTGCCCATGCTATGCATGATGTGACAGAGGGCGGTATATTGGGTGCCTGCTGGGAAACGGCTGACTGTGCCGGACTTGGTGTGGATGTTTATTGTGACAATATACCTGTTAAAGAGGAAACAAAGATAATATGCAATGAGCTTGGTGTGGATTTTTTAAGGCTTATTTCAAGCGGTTCTATGCTTATTGTATGTGAAAATGGTGATGAAATGGTCAGAGTTCTGAAAGATGAGGGCATTAATGCTGCCATAATTGGAAAAATCACTGAAAAGGGCAGATATGTTGTGAAAAACGGGGAAAGGTATGAACTTGAAGAGCCTGGGGCGGATGAACTTTATAGAGTGAGGAGTTAGGATGGAGGAGTGAGGAGTGTTGTCAAACTCCTTTCATTGAACAGAAAGATATCTGCCAACCTGTAGTAGGGTTGGCTTTCGCCGAAGGCGAAAGGGCTGAATTTGACGTAAACAATAAAAAATTGACTATTGTGTTGGATTGATATATAATTAAATTATCTATATGTGGAGGCGAAATATATGTGCGGTTTTTGTGGCTTTACGGGAAACCTTGAAAATAAAGAACAGGTTATTGAAAAAATGATGGACAGAATTGTACACAGAGGACCTGACAGCGGTGGTGTACATTCTGATGAAAATGTGACATTGGGTTTCAGACGTCTGAGCATTATAGGGCTTGAGGACGGCTCACAGCCTATTTATAATGAAGACAGATCAGTTGTTATTGTGTTTAACGGTGAAATTTATAATTATCAGAATTTAAAGGAAGATCTGATAATCAAGGGACATACATTTTATACTCATGCAGATACAGAGGTTCTTGTTCATCTTTATGAGGAAAAGGGCGAGGATATGCTCAATGATTTAAGGGGTATGTTTGCTTTTACAATATATGATATGAATAAGAAAAAGCTTTTTGCGGCAAGAGATTATTTCGGCATCAAGCCTTACTATTATGCACAGGTTGACGGGGAACTTCTGTTCGGTTCCGAAATAAAGAGTTTTCTGCCTTATCCCAAGTTTAAAAAGGAAGTCAATACCCTTGCACTTGAAAACTATCTTACATTTCAGTATTCTGTGCTTGACGAAACTTTTTTCAAGAATGTTTACAAGCTTAAGCCTGCTCATTATATGGTGTATCAGGATGGCAAGCTTGACATTAAGCGTTACTGGCAGCCAAAGTTTGAACCTGAAAAGGACATTGTGGCTGACCCTGTAAACGGTAAAAAGTTACAGGATGCAATACAGGAAGTAGAAGATGTTATGCTTGAGTCTGTAGGCATTCATACAGTTGTCAGTGATGTTGAAGTTGGTTCATTCCTTTCAAGCGGTGTTGACTCAAGTTTTGTTGCGGCAACATTCAGAAATGGTATGGATAAGGAAAGCGGTAAAACTTTTACTGTAGGTTTTGACTATGAAAAGTACAATGAAATAGGATATGCCGAGGAACTTTCTAAATATGTGGGAATAGAAAGCAATTCCAAGATAATATCTACTGATGAGTACTGGGAAAGCCTGCCTAAGGTACAGTATCACATGGATGAGCCTCTTGCCGACCCAAGTGCTGTTGCACTTTATTTTGTAAGCAAGCTTGCAAGGGAAAAAGTTAAGGTTGCTCTTTCAGGTGAGGGTGCAGATGAGTTTTTTGGCGGTTACAATATATATGAGGAGCCTATGGCACTTGCACCTATGAAAATATTCCCTAAGGCTGTGAGAAAAGCTCTTGCAAAGATTACAGGAGCCATTCCTTTTGATTTTAAGGGCAAGAACTACTTCAGGAGAGCTTCCCTTGATGTAGAGGAAAGATTTTACGGTAATGGAAACCAGATGTTCAGCAAAAAGGAAAGAGAAGAAATACTTAAAAGTCCGACAGGAAAATATGCCCATACAGAAATAACCAAGCCTTATTATGACTTTTGCAAGGGTCTTGATGATGTGACTAAGATGCAGTTTATTGACCTTAACTTGTGGATGGTTGGAGATATTCTCCTTAAGGCTGACAAGATGAGTATGGCTAATTCTCTTGAGGTAAGAGTGCCTTTCCTTGACAAGGAAGTATTTAATGTGGCAAGAAAACTGCCTACAGATTACAGAGTGAACAGAAGAGCTACAAAGTACGCGTTCAGAATGGCAACAAAGAAATATCTGCCTGAAGCAACTGCAATAAAGAAAAAACTTGGTTTCCCTGTGCCTATAAGAGTATGGCTTAAAGAGGACAAGTATTATAATATTATTAAAGAAGCTTTTACTTCAGAAGCTGCCGAAAAATATTTTAATGTAGATAAAATAATGAAATATCTTGATGACCATAAGGCAGGAAAGAAAGATAACAGCCGTAAGATCTGGACTGTTTATATGTTTCTTATATGGTATAAGAGATTTTTTGAAGATGAAAGTGCTGCTTAATCAGTGAGGAGGAATTAAAATGGATTGTATTTTTTGTAAAATTGCTAATGGGGAAATATCTTCAACTACATTGTATGAAGATAATGATTTTAGAGTAATATTTGATGCAAACCCGGGAAATATAGGACACAGCCTTGTTATATGCAAGCACCATTATGCAGATATTTTTGAAATGCCTGAAGAACTTACAGGAAAGGGATTTTCAATAGCAAAGAAAATTGCAGGAGCAGTTAAGAAGGCAACAAACTGTGATGGTGTAAATGTTATTCAGAATAACGGTGTAGCAGCAGGTCAGACTGTTTTCCATTTTCATATCCATGTACTGCCCAGATTTAATAATGACAGCGTGGATATTAAGTTCGGCGGTGTTGAGGCTGATGCTGAGAAAATCGGTAAAATTGCAGAGGAAATAAAGAAGAGCTTATAATGAAAATGGGGCGGGATTGACAAAAATCGGCTAAGCTGAATTTTGAACAATAAAGTTATACTTTTGTTTTTGTAATATAATATAAAAAGTACAGGATGGTGATATTATGTCAGTTATAAGACCTTTTAAAGGATACAGACCAAGGACGGAACTTTGTGAAAAGGTTGCCGCTTTACCTTATGATGTAATGACTTCGGAAGAAGCAAGAGAAATGGTTAAGGGAAATCCATACTCATTTCTCCATGTGGACAGGGCTGAAATAGACTTGCCTGAAAATATTGACCACTATTCAGATGAAGTATATGAAAAGGCTAAGGAAAATTTAAATTCCATGATTGAAAATGGTATATATATTCAGGATGAAAAACCTGTGCTATATATTTACAAATTAACTATGAATGGTAAAAGTCAGACAGGAATCGCTGCCTGTACTTCAATAGATGAATATATTGAAAATAAAATCAAAAAACATGAGCTTACAAGAGCCGATAAGGAAGAGGACAGAATACGTCATGTAGATACATGCAATGCAAATACGGGACCTATATTCCTTACTTACAGAAGCAAGGATTCTATTGACAGTATTATAAATGAATGGGTCAGGAAAGAGCCTGTATATGACTTTATTGCAGATGACGGTATAGGTCACACTGTATGGGTAATAGATGATGAGGCGGTTATAAATGATATTGTAAATGAATTTAAGTCTGTGTCTGATCTTTATATTGCAGACGGACATCACAGAAATGCGTCTGCAGTAAAGGTAGGATTAAAGAGAAGGGCTGAAAAGCCTGATTATACAGGTGATGAGGAATTTAACTATTATCTGTCTGTAATTTTCCCTGATAATCAGCTTTACATTATGGATTATAACAGAGTTGTAAAGGATCTGAACGGATACAGCAGTGAAGAATTTATAAGTGAAATAAGCAAAAAATTCAATGTTTCAGAATACAGGGGAGATGGCTGCTGCAAGCCTGAAAAGAAACATAACTTTGGTATGTATCTTGATGGAAAGTGGTATATTCTTGAGGCAAAGGACTGTATCATAAATGAAAATGACAGTGTAGCCTGCCTTGATGTATCTATACTGCAGAATGAACTCCTTTCACCTGTACTTGGAATCGGGGATCCAAGAACAGACAAGAGAATTGATTTTGTAGGCGGAATAAGGGGACTTGAAGAACTTGAAAAAAGAGTTGACAGCGGTGAAATGAAAATTGCTTTTTCAATGTATCCTACAACTATGGAACAGCTTATGAATATTGCAGATGACAATAAAATAATGCCTCCTAAGTCTACATGGTTTGAACCAAAATTGAGAAGCGGTATTTTTGTTCACAGTCTTGATTAGTGGCTGTTGTTTACAAGGGCGACTTTCTGCACGTTCAGCACTTTCGCCTTTGGCGAAAGCCAACCCTACGGGTTGGCAGATATCTTTCTGTGCAATTCAGCACTTTCGCCTTTGGCGAAAGCCACACCTGTGGTGTGTCCGCATACTTCTTGCTGTGCAAAGAAAGGAGTTTGAAAACATTATGTAAAATTCAACAAGTCGAATTTTACAAAGGAGGAAAGAAAAATGAGTGAAGTTATTGAAAAAATGAAAAGCAGAAGAAGTATCCGTAAATACAAGAGTGATATGGTGCCTCAGGAGATCCTTGATAAGATAATAGAAGCAGGGCTTTATGCACCGAGTGCCATGGGCTCACAGAATACAATTATCATTCAGGTGACAGATAAGAAAACAAGGGACGAAATCTCTGAAATGAACTGTAAAATAGGGGGCTGGGATGAAGGCTTTGACCCATTTTACGGTGCACCTGCAATATTGATTGTTCTTGCCAAAAAGGACTGGAAAAACGGTGTATATGACGGAAGCCTTGTTATGGGAAATCTTATGCTTGCTGCCCATGAACTGGGTGTAGGAAGCTGTTGGATACACAGGGCAAAGGAAGAATTTGAAACAGAGTGTGGTAAGAAATTCTTAAAGGACCTGGGAATAGATGAGGAGTACGAGGGTATAGGACACTGTGCACTTGGATATGCTGAAGGGGAATATCCTGAAGCTAAGCCTATAAAGGAAAACAGAGTTTTTTATGTAAAATAATTTTCAAATTAAGAAGATGTAATTTTGGTTTTGTTGATTTAATGGGATAAGACGTGAACATGGCGGTGTAGATGTAGTTTTCTATGCCGCTTTTTTGTCAGTTTACATATTATGCTGTTTGTGGTAATATAAATTACAGTGGGCTGATTTAATGAAGAATGTTTCGGTAAGTCGGAAAACATTACGTCAAATTCAGCGAAGCTAAATTTGACAAAGGAATTTGACAAAGGTGTGTTTTCAAACTGCCCTTTGCAAGGGCGACCTTTCTTCCGTCCGTTCGGCTTTGCGTTATTCGTTCCGCGAATATCCGCACCCTCTGCGGACACGAAAGGAGTTTGAAAACATTACGTCAAATTCAGCGAAGCTAAATTTGACAAAGGAGTTTGAAATATAATGAAGAATGTTAAAATTTATATTATTGTTATTTTAATATTAGCTTTTATAGTAGGGATATATGGATTGAAGCTTGAGAGTATGGGAATGGAGGCAGGAAATATAATTTTATTTCTGGCTTTGTATATAGGTTCTTCAGCTTTTGCCTGCGGGCTTGTGCTTATTTTTACAAGAGGTATAAGAAAAAAACTTGATAATGAACTTAAAGGGGAAAAGAAAAATGATTTAAATAATGAAGAATGTGATGATGTGAAAGAGGATATGTAAATATAAAATTCACATTTTTTTAAGTACTTTTTCATTGTAAATTATTTAATTAAATGGTATAATCAAGTTATTAAAATTACAGGAGGGCATAAAATGGAAGATATGGAAAAGAAAGCTTGTTGCTGCGGACACGAACATGAACACGAACATGGTGATGACTGCGGATGCGGACATGAGCACCAGTATATGACATTGAAACTTGAAGATGATACGGAAGTAAGATGTATTGTAATCGGAACATTTGAAGTTGAAGAATATGAAGGTAAGGAATACATTGCTTTGGTTTCAGAAGATGGTGAAGAGTCATTTATATATGAGTACAAAGAAACTGACAATGATGATGGATTTGAATTGAGTAATATTGAGTCTGATGATGAATTTGAAGTCGTTATAAATGCGATTGATGAAATTTTAAATGACGAAGAAGAATGGGATGACGATGAGGATTACTATTTCGAGGATGAAGAAGAGTAATTTCTGTAAATGCAAAATGGACTGCCTGTTTCCAGGCAGTCCATTTGCTGTTTTGTATAAATTAATTAAGATGAAAATGTTATGTTTATTAATTCTCCTTAACTATTGAAATACTATTCCATACATCATCATTTTTTTCAACTGTAATATCGCCTTGCCAGCTGTCGTTTTGTGCCTGGTATATGGCCTGCTTTTTTTCATAAATATACTGTTCACGTATTTGCGGTTCTATGCTTTCAACGGAACTGCTGATAATATCATCAATGTATATAATGTGGTAGCCGTCTGTATCTTCTACAAGGAAACAGTCGCCTTTTTGGTGTGAATATATTTCATTAAGTGTATTTTCAGTATAAAGGCTGACATCAAGTTCAACAGGGTCTGTACTGCTTTCAGGAGATATTTCGTTCAGAACTGTGTCAAAGGGTGTACCTGACTGTATTTTGTTAAAGGCATCGGTTATAATATCTTTGTTTTCACTGCCTGTTATATCAGGCTGAAGAAATATTTCTTTTATCATATATGTTGTAAAATCAGAAATATGTTCTGCATAATATTGTGTAAGATATTCCTGAAATTCTGTTTCGTTTACGGTGTAGCTGTCTGTTACATAGGCATATACTTTCTGCTGAAGTGCAACTTCTTCCATTATTTTATAAATCTTATCCCTGTCAAGATCCAGATTTTCCAGATCTTCATCAGTAAAGTCATTTAAAAGCTCATCTGTCTGAGCTTCCACAAGGGCCTTGTCTTCATCTGTTAATGTAATCCCCAGTTCTTCTGTTTGTTTAACTGCTGTTTTGACCATTACAATGGTATTTACGGCATTCTGCTTTGCAACTTCTTCTGCACTTACACCGTCAAAATCAGCTTCCCATATGTCTGTGCCGCCCTGCTGTTCAAAGCTCTTTTTTTGCTCCATAAGGTAAACAATATATTCTCCCCGGCTTATTTTATCATTGCCTATTTTGATTACATAATCATTTGAAAATGAACAGCCTGTAAGGAGAACTGCCAGTATAATTAATATTATTTTCTTCATATGTATCTCCACCTTTGAAAATTCCCTTTTAGTATAATATATTACCCAATTTAATTCAATAATTTATAAGAATATGTAACATAAATGATAAATTTTGAAAAATTATTATTAGAAAATTTAATATATACTTTACATATTTTAAAATTTATAATAAAATACTAATAAATAGAAAAAAATAGAAGGAGAATTATTATTTATGAACAAAATAAAAAAATTAATTGCATTTTTAATGTCGGTTATTGTATGTGCAGCTGCCGTGTCCGTGAACGTGTTTGCAGACACAAGTGTTGTGCTTAAGAATACAACATGGACAATGGCTGACTATGGAAAGACAAGCAGTAACATTACATCGGATTTTGAATGGGAAAATCTTCATGTAGCTGCAACAACAGAAAAATATGTAACATTTGATGGTACATATATGAAAACTCAGGGTATGGCAAATGTTATATCATTTAAGGTAGCAGGACCATGTACAATTACAGTTATTGCTAAAAGCAATAGTACATCTGCAGAAAGATATGCCGTTGTTTCTGACAGTGCCGGAAATCAAATAGGTGAAAGTATTACTGCACCAATGTCTGGTGACAATACAGGAAGTGTTGAATACACAGGATATGGTGAAACTATTAGCATAACTCCAAAAGGAGGAGGTATCAACATAAAGTTAATATCTGTAACATATGACTATACCAATAACAGAAAAGGCGATATAAACGGTGACGGAAGTGTAGATGAAACAGATGCCGCTTTGGTTTTAAAGCATATTGCGGGTATTGAAAATATAAGCGGTAATGCTAAACTTTCTGCGGCAAACGGCAACAATGACGGAGAAATCAATATACTTGACGCTAACTGGATACTCAGCAATGTGTATGAGGCTACAAGTGAAACTACAACAATTCAGACTATTGATACATTAGACGGAACAGAGGTCAGAAACTATGATCAGCTTGCAGCAGCTGTTTCAAGTAAATCTACAGACTCAAAGGACAATATTATATATGTTATGAATGATATTGATATGGAGGATAGAATACAGCTTTCAAAGGGCGGACAGTCAATAATAGGTGTTCCTGATGAAAACGGAGTTCTGCCTGTGTTAAATTTTGAGAATATGACAGGAAAAACAGATATTACTTCTGCATCATCATCTGACAGTGATGTTGGAGTAAGAATAACAAGTTCAGGTAATGTTGTTAAAAATCTGGTAATTGAAAAAGCCAAGGATAACGGTATACAGATAAAAGGAACAGGGGCAACAGGAAATCAGGTTGAAAACTGTATTGTAAGATATAACAATGACAGCGGTATACAGGTTACAGGAGGTGCCAGCGGAAATACATTAAAAGGTGTATACAGTTACAGAAACTGTGATGTTTATACTCTGGGCGGAAATGCAGACGGTTTTGCAATTAAGCTTAGTGCAGGTCCTGTTACTACAGATGATACATCAGTAATGGATGCAAATAAAAATGTGTGTATAGATTGTTATGCATGGGAAAATTCAGATGACGGCTGGGATAGCTTCGATTATCCTCTCGATGAACAGGGGGATTTTACTGCTGAGGGAGGAAGATGGACATACAGAGTTGATTATGAAAACTGTATGACATGGAATAATGGTTCAGCGGCTAATTGTCTGGGATATACAGACTATATAAACGGACTTTCTCTTGATGAAAATCTTCCGTTTATGAGAAGATTTAAGGCATTAAAGGCAAGTGCATATGAGGATTTTGTAAGTCAGTATAACAACGGTACTCTTTGTTCAAGAAATGCTTCTGCAGATACATATTACAGCAAGCTTGATTCTATATTTGGTACAATACCTACAACTTCAGGAAATCTTAATGCAAGCAGTATTGTAAGTAAATGGGATGGTAATCCAAACGGATTTAAGCTTGGAAGCACTAATACTCAGTCAAATTCAGAAAGATATATGACAAATTGTATATCTTTTGACCATAGTTCAAAGGGCTTTGACAATAATAATTCAGCAGCTAATATATGGGCAGAGAACTGTATATCATTTGATAACGGATATAACTATTATCTGCCTGGATATACTGCATATCAGTGGGATAATGTATACGGCTGGAATGGCGGCAGCAGCAATAGCAAGCCAACCGGAGCAACCGGAGTCACAGTTGCAATAAACGGAGGCTCTGAAAAGGAAGAAACAATAAGAGAGGCTGCGGAAAGACTTGTGAAATATGCCGGAGAAAACAGAGTTGTTTATTCAAATGTATTTGATAGTGTATTTTAAATATTCAGATATAAGTTAGTTAAAAATGTTTAAAGAATAGTGCGATGAAAATACATTTGTCCGTATGCCGTGGAATTAACTATTGACATTGTGGTATTAAATGTATTATAATAAATCTTAGATTATTTTTGTAATCGTTTATTTAAAATTGGAGGATGAAAGAATGGAAAGAGTTTACAATTTCTCAGCGGGTCCATCAATGTTACCTCTTGAGGTACTTGAACAGGCTCAGAAGGATATGCTTAACTATAATGGTTCAGGTATGTCTGTTATGGAAATGAGCCACCGTTCAAAGTGGTTTGATGATATTATTAAAGAGGCTGAGGCTGATTTAAGAGAACTTATGCATATACCTGATAATTACAAAGTTATGTTTTTGCAGGGCGGTGGTTCGACTCAGTTTGCTATGATACCTTTAAACCTTGGGGTAAAGGGCACCTGTGATCTGGTAAACACAGGTCAGTGGTCAAAGAAGGCTATGCAGGAAGCAAAGAAGTTTGTTAATGTAAATCTTGTTGCTTCTTCAGAGGATAAGGTATTTAACTATATACCTGCACTTGACAAGTCTAAGTTTAATCCTGATGCTGACTATTTCTATATTACATATAATAATACAATTTATGGTACAAGATATACTGAAATTCCGGATACAGGAAATGTTCCTCTTGTAGCTGACCTTTCAAGTATGATAATGTCTGAAGAGATTGACATTACTAAGTTTGGTCTTGTTTTTGCAGGTGCTCAGAAGAATATTGGTCCTGCAGGTGTGACAGTTGTTGTTATGAGAGAGGATCTTATAGGAAAGGCTAAGGATGACTGTCCTACAATGCTTAACTATAAGACACATGCAGATGCAGGCTCACTTTACAATACACCGCCATGTTATGCTATATATGTATCAGGGCTTGTATTTAAGTGGCTTAAGAAAATGGGCGGAGTTAAGGAAATGCAGAAGATCAATGAAGAAAAGGCTGCTATTCTCTATGATTTCCTTGACAATTCAATGATGTTCAGAGGTACTGTTGTGCCTAAGGACAGAAGTCTTATGAATGTGCCTTTTGTGACTGATGATGATGAACTTAATGCTAAATTTATTAAGGAAGCTACAGGAAATGGCTTTGTAAATCTTAAGGGTCACAGAACTGTAGGCGGTATGAGAGCAAGTATTTATAATGCTATGCCTGTTGAGGGTGTTAAGGCTCTTGTTGAATTTATGAAGAAATTTGAGACTGAAAATAAATAATTAAGGTTCTTTGTTAAATGGTGCGGTTTATAAAACCCTCAGTCAGCCTATGGCTGACAGCAATTCAGCACTTTCAACCTTCGGTTGAAAGCCACACCTAATATTGCAGAACCATAATTAACTGACGGCAGGGCCGGCTTTATAAGCCGGTCTTGTTTTTAAAAAATCGGAACAGCTTTATTTTGAGTAAACAGAAAGGTGATTTTTTAATGTATAATGTATTGACTTTAAATA
>CAZGIC010000010.1:29754-30878 GCA_964526435.1 uncultured Lachnospiraceae bacterium
ATTTTGAGTAAACAGAAAGGTGATTTTTTAATGTATAATGTATTGACTTTAAATAAAATTTCTAAAGTAGGTCTTTCAAGGCTTACAGATAATTATAATGTATCTGATGATATGGCTAATCCTGACGCAATACTTTTAAGAAGCTTTAAAATGCATGATATGGAGCTTCCTGAAAGCCTTAAGGCAGTTGCAAGATGCGGTGCCGGCGTAAATAATATTCCTCTTGATAAGTGTGCCGACAAGGGTATTGTTGTGTTCAATACTCCGGGGGCTAATGCAAATGCAGTTAAGGAGCTTGTTTTAACTGCTATGCTTATAACAGGCAGAAATATTATGGGGGCTTATAAGTGGGCTCAGAGCTTACAGGGTGAAGAAGGTATTGGTGCAAAGGTTGAAAAGGGTAAGTCCAACTTTGCCGGTCCTGAGATAAAGGGAAAGACTTTAGGTGTTGTTGGTCTTGGTGCCATAGGTGTTCTTGTAGCAAATGCTGCAGTTGCTCTTGGTATGGACGTTATAGGATATGATCCTTATTTCTCAGTTAAGAATGCTCTGGCTCTTGACAGCAGAGTTAAGTTTACTGCTAATCTTGATGATATTTATGGAGTTTCTGATTACATTACAGTGCATGTTCCTGCAACTCCTGAGACTACAAATATGATAAACAGTGAGAGTCTTGAAAAGTGTAAGGACGGAGTAAGAATTCTTAACTTTGCAAGAAATGAACTTGTAGACGCTGATGCTGTAAAGGCAGGGCTTGAAAGCGGTAAGGTAAGTTATTATGCTACAGACTTCCCTAATGAAAATACTGTAGGTGTTGAGGGAATTATTACTCTTCCTCATCTTGGTGCTTCAACTCCTGAGGCTGAGGATAACTGTGCTGCTATGGCCGCAGAAGAAATGATGGAATATCTTGAAAAGGGTAATATTATTAATTCTGTAAATTATCCTTCTGTTTCTGCTCCTATGGTTGCAGGCTGTGAAAGAATATGTGTCCTTTCAAAGGCTGAGGCTATGGATGCTGTTAAGGCTGCTGTAACAGGTGCTTGTCAGTTTACTGCAAAGACAAGAGGAAATTACGGATATACAATTGCTGATGTTAAGAGTGCTGATACTTCTGCAATTGA
>CAZGIC010000010.1:30978-32230 GCA_964526435.1 uncultured Lachnospiraceae bacterium
AAAAAGCTTTCCGAAATAAATATGGATAAGAATATGGGCTATGGAACAGACAGTTACTGCAAAAGTGCTGAAGAAAAAATATTGAAAGCCTGTGGTCTGGAAAATGGAGAAGTGTACTTTATGACAGGAGGTACACAGACAAATTCTACGGTTATTTCTGCCATACTTAAAAATTATGAGGGAGTTATTGCAGCAGACAGCGGGCATATAAATACTCATGAGGCAGGAGCTATAGAAAATTCAGGGCATAAGGTTATGACAATTAAAAATAAAGAGGGGAAAATTGTTCCCGATGATCTGAGAAAATATCTTGAAGTTTTTCATGGTGATGAAAACAATGAACATATGGTTTATCCGGGAATGGTGTATATATCTTTCCCTACGGAGTATGGCACTCTCTATAAAGCTTCGGAACTTAATGAAATTCATAATATATGCCTTGAATACGGCATACCTTTATATATAGACGGTGCAAGACTTGGTTATGGAATTATGGCAGAAGAAAATGATGTTACACTTGAATATCTTGCTCATAACTGTGATATTTTTTATATAGGAGGCACAAAGGTGGGGGCAATGTTCGGTGAGGCTGTTGTTGTACCAAATAAGGGATTGATACCGCATTTCTTTACAATGATAAAGCAGAAGGGAGCGTTGCTTGCAAAGGGCTGGCTTTTAGGAGTTCAGTTTGATACTCTCTTTACCGGGGATCTGTATTTTAAAATAGCTGAAAATGCAATTTTAAGGGCAAATGAAATTAAAAGAATTTTTGCAGAGAAAGGCTACAGATTTTACATAAATTCCCCGACAAATCAGATATTTATAATTATGGATGACGAAAAGATAAGGGAGCTTAAAGACAATGTGTCCTTTGGTTTCTGGGAAAAATACGATGCTGAATCTACTGTGGTAAGGTTTGCTACAAGTTGGGCTACAAGTGAAAATGACGTAAAGAAGCTGGAAAAACTGCTGTAAAATTTTTTGTATTTTATGAGGACGGTGACGTTATGTATTTCAGCGGTGTTTTTATAGGAGTTGTTGCATTTTTGTGTATAGGACTGTTTCATCCTATTGTAATAAAGGCTGAATATTATTTTACAAAGAAAATATGTCCGTTGTTTGCTGTATTGGGGGTTGTTTTTTTAGGGGCGTCAATGTTTTTTGAAAATATTGTTTTAAGTGCCTGTATGGCTGTTGTGGGAATAAGTTTTCTGTGGAGCATAAAGGAACTTTTTGAACAGGAAGAGAGAGT
>CAZGIC010000011.1:0-31982 GCA_964526435.1 uncultured Lachnospiraceae bacterium
AGAGCTATGGAAACGAAGTGACCATAGCACAGGAAGTTTTAACTTCCTGTAATATTATGATGTACAGGTCAGAAGTATTTCCCCATAATGTCAGCAAATATATTTGCATTTCTTGAATTTCAAATATTGATATACCAATTTTTATTTCAAAACTGATATATACATATATACGGGCTTATATTTTTCACCGGCAAAAAAATATAACCACTTGACCTTCATATCATATTACAATTATACTATAAATTTCAAGTTTAAACAAGCAATAATTAATGCAAAATGCCTAAAAAACATAAATTTATACACAGTCAAATATCCAATATATAAATAAATCCACTTTGACTTCTTTTATAAACCACATTATTGCCAAATAAAAATGCAGATGTCGGTTATATTTAACTGCATCTGCATTTTTATATTATATAATTATTTCTTACTCAGATATTCATTACAAGCCTTAGCTGCTTCTCTACCTTCATGAATAGCCCACACAACAAGACTCTGTCCTCTTCTCATATCACCTGCGGCAAAAACTCCGTTAAGACTTGTCTGGTACTTTCCATATTCAGCCTTAACATTGCTTCTTGCATCGGTTTCAAGAGAAAGCTGCTTTATAAGAGTGTCCTCAGGACCTGTAAAGCCCATAGCAAGCAGCATTAACTGACAAGGCCATACTTTCTCAGTACCCGGCACAGGCTTTGAAACCATTCTTCCGTTTTCATTGTTCCACTCAACCTGAACAGTGTGTACTTCTTTAATATTGCCCTTTTCATCAGGTACAACCTTAGTAACAGTTGTAAGATATTCTCTCGGGTCACGGCCATAAAGCTTAATAGCCTCCTCCTGACCGTAGTCAGTTTTTCTTACACGGGGCCACTGAGGCCAATGATTAGCAGGAGTTCTGCATTCCGGAGCTTCAGGCATAATTTCCATCTGGAAAACAGACTTACAGCCATGTCTTATAGCAGTTCCTACACAGTCAGTACCTGTGTCACCGCCTCCCACAACAATTACATCTTTACCCTCAGCACTTATAAACTGTCTGTCTGAAAGATTTGAATCAAGCAGACTCTTTGTATTAGCCTTCAGGAAATCTACAGCATAGTAAATTCCCTTTACATCATCTCTTCCTTCACAAACAAGATCTCTTGGCTTTGTTGCTCCGCAGCAGAGTACAACAGCATCGAACTCATTTATAAGCTTAACTGTAGGATAATTTTTACCTACCTCTGTATTTGTTATAAATGTAATTCCTTCTTTTTCAAGAAGATCAACTCTTCTCTGAACGATCCTCTTGTCAAGTTTCATATTTGGAATACCGTACATAAGAAGGCCGCCAATTCTGTCAGAACGCTCAAACACAGTTACCTTATGTCCCATCTGATTAAGAATATCTGCACAGGCAAGACCTGAAGGACCTGAACCTACAACAGCAACTCTCTTTTCAGTTGACTTCTTTGGTATTCTTGGCTTTACCTTTCCCTCTTTAAACATTGTGTCAATAATGTGTACCTCAATGTTTTTAACAGTAACAGCAGGTTCATTCATACCCAGAGTACATGAACCCTCACATAAGGCAGGACATACTCTTCCTGTAAATTCAGGAAAGTTGCTTGTTTTTGAGAGTCTTTTATATGCCTCATCTATTTTACCATGATAGACAAGATCATTCCATTCGGGAATGAGGTTGCCCAGAGGGCAGCCTCCCACTAAAGGGGCACCTGTATGGCAGAAAGGAACACCACAATTCATACATCTTGCTCCCTGGATCTGAAGTTCCTCAATTGAAAAATGAGTGTGAAATTCATCCCAGTCCTTCATTCTGACTTCAGGCTTTCTGTCCTCAGGCAGTTTTCTGTCATATTCCATAAATCCTGTTGGTTTACCCATTTATAGCACTCCCTTCTGATTTCATTGCAGCTTCAGGTCTTTTAACTGTTGTGGAACCGCTTACTGTAATAAAAGCATCAAGCAAAGCATCCTCATAGCTTAAACCTGTATTTCTTGCCTTGTCAATTTCCTCTGTCATTTCCTTATATGCTTTCGGAATAACCTTGACAAAGTTCTTTACTTCTTCATCGAAGTTTTCAAGTATTTCCTTACCTCTTTCAGAGCCTGTATACTTAACATGATTTTCAATCATTGTCTTTAATTCTTCAATATCTTTATCTCTTGTCATTTCTTCAAGGAGTATAAGCCCTTTGTTGCATCTTGACTCAAAGTCACCGCCATAGTTGTATACATAGGCAACACCGCCTGACATACCGGCACCAAAGTTTCTTCCTGTTTTACCAAGTACAGCAACTCTTCCGCCTGTCATGTATTCACATCCATGCTGACCAATAGCCTCAACAACAGCAGTAATACCTGAATTTCTTACACAGAATCTTTCTCCTGCCATACCGTTTATATAAGCCTCACCGCATACAGCACCATAGAAGGCAACATTACCTATAATTACATTTTCTGAAGCGTCAAACTTAGCCTTCTTTGAAGGAACAACAACGATCTTTCCGCCTGAAAGACCCTTTCCGATATAGTCATTGGCATCTCCTGAAAGTTTCATTGTAACGCCATGGGTCTGGAATGCACCGAAACTCTGTCCTGCACTTCCTTCAAATTCAAGATTTATTGTATCATCAGGCAAACCGTCAGCACCATACTTTCTTGTTATTTCACTTGAAAGTATAGTACCGCATACTCTGTCTATATTTGTTATCTGAAGTGAAGCATTTATTTTCTTGCCCTTTTCAATTGCAGGTGTACAAAGTCTTACAAGAGCATTTACGTCAAGACTCTTTTCAAGCTCATGATCCTGTTTTACATTAAAGTATCTCTCTGAATCATTTGAACAAATCTTTGGCTGGTAAAGCATATTTGTAAGATCAACTTGCTTAGCTTTCCAGTGATTTGTTTTCTTAGGTCCAAGCTTTTCAACATGACCTATCATCTCATTAATTGACTTAAATCCTATTCTTGCCATCCACTCTCTTAAATCCTGAGCAATAAATCTCATAAAGTTTTCTACATACTCAGGCTTACCCATAAACTTCTTTCTAAGTTCAGGGTTCTGAGTTGCAACACCTACAGGACAGGTATCAAGATTACAAACTCTCATCATTACACAGCCCATAGTAATAAGAGGACCAGTAGCAAAACCAAATTCCTCAGCACCTAAAAGGCAGGCAACAGCAATATCTCTTCCTGTTAAAAGCTTACCGTCTGTTTCAATTACAACTCTGTTTCTCAGGTTGTTCATAAGGAGTGCCTGATGTGTTTCCGCAACACCAAGTTCCCATGGAAGACCGGCATGTCTTACACTTGTTCTTGGTGCGGCACCTGTACCTCCGTCGTATCCGCTTACAAGTATAACGTCGGCTCTTCCCTTTGCAACACCTACAGCAATAGTACCTACGCCTGCTTCACTTACAAGCTTAACTGAAATTCTGGCATCTCTGTTAGCATTTTTCAAGTCGTGAATGAGCTGTGCCAGATCCTCAATTGAATAAATATCATGATGAGGAGGAGGTGAAATAAGTCCAACACCTGGTGTTGAATTTCTTGCCTTAGCAATCCATGGATAAACTTTCTTACCGGGTAAGTGACCGCCTTCACCGGGCTTAGCACCCTGAGCCATTTTAATCTGTATTTCAATAGCATTTTGTAAATAGTGAATAGTTACACCAAATCTTCCTGATGCAACCTGCTTAATAGCAGAACATCTTGAATCTCCGTTTTCATCCGGAGTAAATCTTTCAGCTTCCTCTCCGCCCTCACCGGAGTTAGACTTTCCACCAAGTCTGTTCATAGCAATAGCCATACATTCATGTGCTTCTTTTGATATTGAACCATAGCTCATTGCACCTGTCTTAAATCTCTTTACAATAGATTCAACAGGCTCAACATCATCTATATTAATAGGTTTTTCAATTGTTTTTATATCAAGAAGTCCTCTTATTGTACAAAGCTGTTCACTTGTATCATTCTGAAGTTTTGCAAATTCCTTAAACAGCTTGTAATCTCCCTCACGGCAAGCCTTCTGAAGCAGATAAATAGAACGTGGATTAAACATATGATATTCACCGTTTCTTCTCCACTTGTAATCTCCGCCCGGTTCAAGAGCAGCCACCTTTGTAAGAGGATCAAAGGCCTTTTTATGACGCATTTTTGCTTCCTTATCTATATGCGAAAGCTCAACACCGCCTATTCTTGTTACAGTACCTGTAAAGAACTTTTCCACAACAGATTCACTTATACCAAGAGCCTCAAAAATCTGTGCTCCCTGGTAACTTTGTATTGTAGAAATACCCATTTTAGACATAATCTTTACAATACCATGAGTCACAACATCAATATATAACTCAACCGCTTCATCAGCAGATTGTTTAATATAGTCATTTTCAGCCATATCTCTTAATGTTTCATATGCAAGATATGGATTTATTGCATTAACACCATAGCCTAAAAGCACTGCAAAGTGATGTACTTCTCTTGGTTCTCCTGTTTCAAGTACGATTGAAACCTTCATTCTTGTACCCTGTCTTATCAAATGGTGATGCAGACCGGCTCCTGCAAGAAGTGCAGGAACAGCACATTTATGGCTGTCTATGCCCTTATCTGAGAGCACAATAATGTTGCATCCGTTGTCAATGGCAATATCCACAGCCTCAAATATAGCATTAATAGCATTTTCAAGACCATTTTTTTCTTTAACATTGTAAAGCATAGGTATTGTCACAGCCTTAAAATCGTTGCCTGCAACAGCCTTTATTTTTGCCATCTGTTCATCACTTAATATAGGTGTATCACACTTTATCCTTCTGCAGTTTTCAGGCTTAGGATCAAGTATATTTCTTTCTCCGCCCAGATAAACAAGTGTACTTGTTACAATTTCTTCCCTTATAGCATCAATAGGAGGATTTGTTACCTGTGCAAATAACTGCTTAAAGTAGTTATAAAGAAGCTGAGGCTTATCTGAAAGCACAGCAAGAGGAGAATCTGTACCCATTGCTGAAACAGGGTCCGTTCCTGTTTCCATCATTCCCTTAAAAGTAGCGTCAATATCTTCCCATGTGTAGCCAAAAGCTTTCTGCTGTGTAAGGAGAGTTTCTTTGGTATCAAAATCATTTTCCTTGTTTACAAAAAGATTTTCAAGTTCAATAATTCTGTTAGTCATTGTATCGCCGTGATGCATTTTTGCATTTATTGTCTTTATTGTATCAACAAGGTCTGTCCATACAAGGGCTTTATCATTTGACTTTAAATTATTTATATTTACAAGATTATCCTTTAACCACTTTTCATAAGGATACTTTGAAGCAACTTCGCTCTTTACTTCATCATCAGATATAATTCTGCCTTCCTTAGTATCAACAAGGAGCATTTTACCCGGTTCAAGTCTGTTTTTACTTATTACAGTAGATTCATCAATGTCTATTACACCTACTTCAGATGAAAGCACAAGCATATCATCATTTGTAACAACATATCTGGCAGGTCTTAAGCCATTTCTGTCAAGGGTAGCACCTACAACAACACCGTCTGTAAAAGAAATTGCGGCAGGACCGTCCCAAGGTTCTGTACATGTAGAATTATACTCGTAAAAAGCTCTCTTTGTACTGTCCATAGCAGTATCATTTTCCCATGGTTCAGGTATAGCCATCATTACAGCCTGCTGAATAGGGATACCTGATAATGTAAGCATATGGAGATAGTTGTCAAGCATAGCAGAGTCAGAACCATCTTCATTTATTACAGGATAAATTTTTGTAATATCATCGCCGAAAATATTTGTATCAAACATCTGCTGTCTTGCATTTGTCCAGTTTACATTTCCTCTTATAGTATTTATTTCACCATTGTGGATAATATATCTGTTAGGATGGGCTCTTTCCCAGCTTGGGAATGTATTCGTTGAAAAACGGCTGTGTACCAGAGCAATAGCAGTTGTCATATCAAGATCCATAAGGTCAAGATAAAACTTTGCAACCTGATCAGGTGTAAGCATACCCTTATATACCATTGTTCTTGAAGAAAGAGAAGCAAAATAGAAGTAACTGTCTCTTTCGGTATACATATCACTTGTTATCTCACAGTATCTTATTTCCTTTTCAGCTCTTTTAAGAACAACAAAAAGCTTTCTTTCAAAAGCAATACCGGCTTCCACATCCTCAGGCTTTTTAATGAATATCTGTGCAATATGGGGCATAGCCTCTCTTGCTGTATTACCTATACAGTCTGCATAAGTAGGAACTTCTCTTACACCAAGGAATTCCATACCTTCTTCATCAACGATGTTTTTAAGTTTAGAAAGACTTCTTTCTCTTGTTTCATCATCAGGTGAAAGAAAGAGCATACCTACACCGTAATCTCCTTCTTTAGGCAATTTAATTCCTTCATTTTGGCAGACTTTTTTCATAAAGCCATGTGGTATCTGTATAAGAATACCTGCACCGTCACCTGTATCAGGTTCACTGCCCACACCGCCTCTGTGAGTAAGATTTTTAAGAATTTCAATAGCATCGTTAATAATTTTGTGAGATTTTCTGCCCTTTATATTTACAAGACAGCCAATACCACAGTTGTCATGCTCAAACTGAGGATCATACAATCCCTGTTTACCCGGTAATCCGTTCTGAATCACATTCATCCATCCTTTCCTTAATTTGTCATTTGTTTTAAAAAAGGAGCTGAAAGATAAATAGGCACACTATTATCTTAAAGCTCCGCTGCTTATATATATAATACTATACTTTGATTTAGAAATCAAGTATTTTTTATCGAAATTTTTAAAAAAATTAAGATTTTTTATTAAAAACTTTATTTTTTTAATTGAATTTGCCGATATATGTGCTATACTTTTATTAGAGGATATTTTTACTATATTAAATTATTTATATAAAAAAGGGAGGCTCTTACATATGAACTTATTTTCTTTTACTCTTTCAACAGGAAAAGAAGGTTTTTACGATATAACGTCAATGATTTATGATGCTGTTCAGACAACACAAATATCAAACGGAATATGTATAATATACACACCACACACCACAGCAGCAATAACAATTAACGAAAATGCAGATCCTGACGTACAAAGAGATTTAACCTTTGCTCTTAACAAGACATACCCTGACAGACCCGAATTCAGACATATGGAGGGCAATTCCGCAGCACACCTTAAATCTTCGGTTATAGGCTGCAGTGAAACAGTTATAATCGATAAAGGCAGACTTCTCCTTGGAACATGGCAGGGAATTTACTTCTGTGAATTTGATGGTCCCAGAACAAGAAAATTCTACGTCAAATTAATAAACGGCTAAAATCATTAATTATGCTTTTGTCCTACATAACTTAATTATCCCTTTCAGGCTCCCTGCACCATTTATTCAGTGCAGGGGGTTTTGTATTATAAAACATTAACGTAATCTGTCAAAACTTTTGCCTTTATATTTAAGCTGCTGAAATTTTGTGAAGACCTTAAAGCTGTAAGAGCATCGTTTACAGCATCATAAAATTCCTTTATTTCCTTTGTATATCCTTTTTTACTAATAACCGCACAATAATACTTATACCCTATCGCATTCTGATATGTATCATTTCTTATTGAGTTACAGTATTCATATACATTATCAAGAGCACTTGTTATTATTTCAAGATATTTTTTGTCGTCTTCATTTTTAACATAGCCCTTCCATAATTCTTTAAGACTGTTATAATATTTTTGGCTTAATTTATCAGAACTTAATTTCTTAGGATAGAAATTTTCTGCAATAAGCTTTATATCAGAAGAAATCTGACTCTTTAACTGAGCTGAAACATTATCATAGTTATACTGCTCATCTAAGCTTTCATCTCCGTAATTTTCAGGACTATAATCATATATAAGTGAATTCCCCTTATATATATCACAGTTAAGTTTATATATATTTGTGTTCACTCCCAGTGTCACAGTTTTCGCATATTCAGGACTGTCCTCCCAGAATTCCGCAATTTTCTTAATATTCCCGTTGCTGTCGTAATAATATACAAGACCAAATTCACTGCTGTCATCTTTCTTAAATGTATATTCTCCTACAGGAAGATCCACACCGCATCTGAACATACCGTTTCTTGTCAGATCAAGCTGGCTTACCTCATCAGACGGCACTGCATAACAGTTTTCAAGCTCAAAATACATTGATGAGTTTATATTCACAATATGGTTATATGAAAATGCAAGAGGTATTTCTTTTTCTCCGCTCTCTCTTGACTTTAAAATATATCTGCCGACACTTCCTTCTTCTGCAAAAAGAACATATTCCCCTTCAGGAATAGAACCTTCAGAATACTCACCTTCCCCATAAACGGTATTGTACTTGCTTTTTTCATCAGAATTTTCAGCTCCGTACACCACTGCGGAAGTTAAGCACATAATAAAACATAAAAATAGACAAGTAATTTTTTTCATTTTAATTAACACCCCGTATTTAAATTTAAACAATAACTTTGCCTATATTAATTATACCATATATCGGCATATTTTTTTATTAACTTTCTCTTAAAATGTAATATAATACCAATAAAAAAAGACCGCCCATATGCAGTCTTTCAGTTAATCAGAATTTATTATTCCTCCATTTTATTCACAATATATTCAACAACCTGACCCGGCTTAATATTAAGTACAGCAGCAAATTCTTCATATATTAGCTTTTCCGCTTCTTTCATTGTTCTTTCATCGCTTACATACATTTTTTTACCCTCAGCTTCTCTTTTTTTCTTGTTTAGATATAATGTATTTATAAGCATTAAAATTTCTTTTCTGTCCCCTTTTGTAATAATCTCATTATACCTGATCTTTCTTTCCTTTTCATCATCATACCATATTACATTGCTTCCCCTAATCTCATCTATAAGCATATCAATTTCTTCTGCTGACAATATCTTATGCATTTTAGCAACAAGTTCTTCATTTTCAACCGGTACATATATAACGGTATTATCATTAAAAGCAGGCTCAAGAGTATAATATTTCACAGGCTTTCCCGTAAAATTTTCAGTAACAATATCTTTTATTTTGCAAACCCCCTGTTTCCCGTACAAAACAGAATCATTTACATTATACATTTTATACCACCTCACAAAAAAATAATAGTCTGCCTCAAGTGCAGACTACTTCTAAGCATATATTAATTATACCATTTTTTTGACCATTTTTCCAATGGTGAACTTCAACAAATATTCATTATCCACTATTTGCAATAATAAACAAAACATCTCAGTCAAAATATAAAAGACCCAATATGACTTATCCCGTGAAACGGGAAAGCTGTGGAGCACAGCTATCAGAACGCAGTTCTGACATATATGTACTATATTCAACATAAAAAATTCCATTCTATTTAATGTATTTTTGTCAATAAACACTGATTTAGGCTCCCTTATAAGGGAGCTGTCAGCCGCCAGGCTGACTGAGGGTTTTATAACCAATACCTGCTGACAAAACTAAAATTTATTTCTTATCTTCCTCTCCCTTAAAAAGGACAAATTCAATACCGCTTTCTTCAAGCATTTCCTTGCCCATATCATCAGGATACAATTCTTTTGCCACAATTCTTACAATTCCCGCATTTATTATCTGTTTTGTACACATTATGCAGGGACTGGCAGTTACATAAATGGTACCGCCCTTACAGCTTACCCCGTTTACGGCACACTGAGTAATTGCGTTATTTTCAGCATGTACAGCCCTGCAAAGCTCATGTCTTTCACCGCTTGGTATGCCCAGATTGGTTCTCAGGCACTCATTAATGTCACAGCAGTTAGGCAATCCTTTTGGTGCCCCGTTATAACCTGTTGAAAGTACCTGATTATCCTTTACAATTACAGCTCCAACCTGACGCCTTAAGCATGTAGATCTTTTGCTTGCAAGCTCTGCCATACTCATAAAATATTCATCCCAGCTTATTCTTTTCATTTCATTCACCTGTCCTTTGACGCACAGCCTCATATATAAGAATTCCCGCCGCTATTCCGGCATTCATACTTTCAGCCTTTCCGGGCATTGGTATCTTAACAAGATAAGAAGCCTCTCTGCTTATTTCATCACTTAATCCATTTGCCTCATTTCCTATTATTACGGCACATCCCTTTTTCATATTTATTTCATAAGGTGTTTTTTCACCCTTTAAGTGAGCACCGATAGTTACAATATTCCTGTTCTTAAGTTCTTCTGCAATTTCCCTGCCGTTTATATTCCTGTACACAGGCAGATGAAAAATTGATCCCATTGTTGCCCTTATAACTTTAGGATTGTATATATCAACACAGCCCTTTGTTACAAATACCCCGTCAGCACCTGCCGCATCAGCAGTTCTTATTATTGTTCCCATATTACCGGGATCTGTAACATTTTCAAGAATTACAAAAAATGGATTTCCATTGTAATCAATATCCTCCGTGGAAAAATCTTTAATTTCGCACACAGCCATTATTCCCTGGGGATTTACAGTATCGGAAATTTTTTCAAAAAGACTGTCATTTATTCTGTACACCCTTTGGGCATCAGTCTTTCCTGTAAAGCTTTCCGCTGCGGCAATGTACTTAACATTCCACTCATTGCTTATTTCTGATACCAGTCTTTCGCCTTCAAGTACAAAAAGACCTTTTTTATCTCTGTTCTTTTTATTTTTAAGTGAATTTATTTCCTTTATAATCTTATTTTGAGCACTGTCTATATAATGTTCCATATTAACACCTAATTGTATTTTTGAATTTTTTTACTCTCGCCTATAATAACAAGAATGTGTCCTGACTTTATCATTGTATTGGGTCCGGGAGAAACAATAAAATCATCACCGTCTTTTATTGCAACCACATTAAATCCGTATTCAGCCCTTATATTGGCTTCTGCAAGGGTTTTGTCCACCCAGTTTTTAAGAGGAGCAATTTCAGCCATGGCAAATTTTTCTGAAAAACTTATGTATTCCAGCACATTAGTTGTCGTAAGGCTTATTGCCAGTCTCTTCCCCATATCAAACTCAGGCATAACCACTTTGTCAGCCCCCATTTTTTCAAGTATCTTCTTTTCTGAAAAGTTCTTTGCCTTAGCAATAATTGTTTTTACCCCTGCTTCCTTTGCATACATAGTTGCCATAACACTTGCTTCAAGACTGTCACCTATTGCAACAATTACAACATCAAAATTATTAAGCCCCAAAGATTCAGCAACGTCATCCTGCATAATATCTGCCTGTACAACTTTTGTCACATGAGGTTCCATTTGCTTTACAACAGTCATATCTTTATCACAGCACATCACATCAAAACCGTTTTCAGTCAGTGTTTTTGTAACGGCAGAGCCAAATCTTCCAAGACCTATGACAGCAAACTGCTTATTCTTTTTCATTTTACAACCCCCTCCTAACCAACTATTACATTACCCTCAGGATATCTTATAAGACTGCTTCCGCCCTTTCTGACTGTAAGTGCCACAGCAAGAGATATAGGTCCCACTCTTCCTGTATACATACAAAGAGATATTATAATCTTTCCCGCATCAGAAAGTTCAGGCGTCATGCCTGCTGTAATCCCAACAGTGGTAATAGCTGAAACCACTTCATAAAATATATCAAATATTTCAAACCTGCCTCCGTTGGCTGCAAGAAGGTCAGCTTCTGTATATGAAAGCACCATTACAGAACACACAACAACAGCCATCATCATTACAACAACAGTAAGAGCTTTTTGAAGCACATGGGGACTTATACTTCTTTTGAATACAGTTATTTCTTCCCTGCCCTTTATAAGTGATATCATTGATACTAAAATCACTGTCATAGTGACAGTCTTTGCACCTCCTGCAGTACCTGCCGGAGAACCTCCTATAAACATAAGCACAATTCCCAAAAGTTTTGATGAATATTCCAGTGCTCCCTGGTCAATTGAATAATATCCTGCCGTTCTCAATGTAACAGACTGAAAGAACGAAGCCATTATTTTTTCACCTATTCCCATATTTCCAAGGGTACTCTTGTTATTAAATTCAAACACAAGTATTCCCAAAGCACCTGCTATAAGAAGAACTGCCGTTGCTGAAAGCACAATTTTAGACTGAAGCTGAAGATGCTCCAGAGAAAATTTCAGAGAAAACTTTTTACTGAACATATTTCTGAACATTACAATTATATCCTGAATAACGGGAAAACCAAGACCTCCCGTTATAATTAATACCATAATTACAATATTAATTATTGCATCGCCTGAATATTTAACAAGACTTGTATTCCCCAGAATATCAAATCCGGCATTACAAAACCCGGAAATACCATGAAATATGCCTCTGTATATTCCTCCTGTAATTCCGAATTCAGGAATAAATCTGAGGGCAAGTACAGCAGAGCCAATAAGTTCTACAGTCACAGTAACTTTAAATATATATTTTGCAAAGCTCACTATTCCCTTTTGATTGTTTAAATTATGAGCTTCCTGTATAACATCTCTTTCCCTCATTGTTATTTTTCTTCTGAGAGCCAGAGATACCATTGTAACAATGCACATAAACCCCAGACCGCCTGTTTGCACCAGTCCCAGTATTACAATCTGCCCGAACAAAGACCAGTGTTCAGCTGTTACAACTACACTAAGCCCTGTAACACAAACAGCAGATGTTGACGTAAAAAATGCATCTATAACATTTGTAAATTCCCCTTCAGCCGACGATATAGGCAGCACAAGCAAAAATGTACCTATTAATATGGTTATCAAAAACCCATACATAATTACCTGGGCGGCACTAAGCCTGCTCAAAATATTTTTCACGTCACATTTCTCCTTCTCTCTACAAAAAACTATTGTAAATGTAATAAAAAAATGTTAAAATTAATGTAATTATATCATATATAAGTTTAAAGTCAATGATATTGATTAAATTTTACATTTAAACAATTTATAAAAGTTTTGTATTTTCTCTTATGATAAAACCACCATTTCATAAGGAATAACAAACTTTTGCAAATACAGCTTTTATATGATATAGTTCCACATAAAAACCAGAGGTGAAAAATATGTCAGGTTCAACCTTCGGAAATATTTTCAAAATTACTACATGGGGTGAATCCCATGGCAAAGGTCTTGGCGTTGTAATAGACGGCTGTCCTGCAGGCTTGCCTTTAAGTGAAGAGGATATACAGCAGGATATGGACAGACGCAAGCCAGGCTCAAACAAATACGGCACCAAAAGACAGGAAGGCGATAAGGCAGTAATAATGTCGGGGGTATTTGAAGGCAAAACTACAGGCACTCCTATATCATTAATTATATTTAATGAAGATCAGCGTTCCCGTGACTATTCAAAAATAGCCGGTGTTTACAGACCGGGACATGCCGACTTTGGCTTTGAGTCAAAATACGGTATAAGAGATTACAGAGGGGGCGGACGTTCTTCAGGCAGAGAAACGGCCGCAAGAGTTGCAGCAGGTGCAGTTGCAAGGAAACTGCTTAATGAGCTTGGTATAAATATTACAGCTTATACAACAGCAATAGGAGACATCAAAGCAAAAAAGATCAATTTAGATGAACGTTTTGATAACCCTCTTTTTATGCCTGATAAGGAATCAGCAGAAAAAGCGTCACAGCTTCTTGATGATGCAATAAAAAAATGCGATTCTGTTGGCGGAATAATAGAATGCAGTGTAACAGGTATGCCTCCGGGCGTCGGTGAACCTGTATTTGACAAGCTTGATTCCTCTCTTGCTAAGGCAGTTATGTCAATCGGAGCCGTAAAAGGCATAGAATTCGGCGACGGCTTTAAAGCCGCTGAAAACTTCGGTTCCTTTAACAATGACTGTTTTTATATGGCTGAGGGTAAAGTAAAAAAGGAAACAAATCATTCAGGCGGTGTTTTGGGCGGTTTTTCAGACGGCGACGAAATTATTTTCAGAGTTGCCTTTAAACCTACCCCTTCAATAGCACAGCCTCAGAAAACCGTAAACAACAAAGGCGAGAACACAGAAATCACAATTACAGGTCGTCACGACCCTATTATTGTGCCAAGAGCCGTTGTTGTCATTGAAGCAATGACAGCTGTTACAATAGCTGATTTAATGCTTATGAATATGTCAGCAAAACTTGACACTATAAAAAGTTTTTATTTAAAATGAAAGGAAACACACAAATGGGAAAAATTAACACTAAAGTTACAGATTCAGTAAATTTCTTTATGGGCAACAAGCCGTCAGATTTAACTGCAAAGTTCGGCAGTCCTCTCTATGTTTACAATGAAAAGATTTTAAGAGAAAGATGCAGAGATATTAAAAATCTTGTAAAATATCCTCATTTCAGTATTAACTATTCAGCAAAGGCAAACAATAACTTAGCTTTTCTTGAAATAGTAAGAGAAGAAGGCTTAAATGTAGACGCAATGAGCCCCGGCGAAATTTTTGTTGAATTAAAGGCTGGTTTTAAGCCTGAACAGATTTTCTACATCAGCAACAATGTTTCAAAAGAAGAAATGCAGTATGCAATTGATCACAATGTTATAATGAGCGTTGACTCTCTCTCTCAGCTTGAGCAGTACGGACAGCTCAATCCGGGCGGTAAAATTGCCGCAAGATTTAACGGAGGCATAGGTGCAGGACACAGCGAAAAAGTTATAACAGCAGGCAAGAAGACAAAGTTTGCCATTAATCCGGAAGACATTCCTGAATTCAAGTCTATTTTAAAGAAGTACGACCTTAAGCTTGTAGGAATCAATCAGCACATAGGCTCACTCTTTATGGATGGCAGCAAGTATGTTGAAGGTGTAAAAGCTATTTTGCACATTGCAAAGGAATTTGATGACCTTGAGTTTGTAGACTTAGGCGGCGGTTTCGGTATTCCTTATGAAAAACTCAATGACCAGCCAAGACTTGACCTTGAAGATTTAGGCAGACAGCTTGACGAAGTATTTAATGATTTTGTTAAAGATTACGGCAAGGAAATCACATTTAAGGTAGAGCCGGGCAGATATATTTCAGCAGAGTGTTCCGTACTTTTAGGTACAGTTCACGCAATAAAGTATAACCATGAAGACAAGTACGCAGGTACAGACCTTGGTTTTAACGTTCTCCAGAGACCTGTAATGTATGACTCACACCACGACATTGAAGTTTACAACGACAGTGACAAAATTGAAGATATTACAGTAGTAGGCAACATATGCGAATCAGGAGATATTATGGCTAAGCACAGAATGTGCCCTGAAATGCACGTTGGCGATACTATAGGTATACTTGACGCAGGTGCTTATGGTTATAGTATGGCATCAAACTACAACAACAGACTTCGTCCTGCTGAAGTTTTAATAAGAGAGAACGGAGAAGTTCAGTTAATAAGAGAAAGAGATACTCTTGAAGATCTTTTAAAGGGTATGCATTCACTTGAAAAATAATTTAATTATGTAAAGGCGGGAATTCCCCGCCTTTATAAAATTATAAAGGAGGTAATTTTATGACACCGGTACAAAAATACAACAAGCTTTTAGCAGAAAAAACAATTGAGGGATTAAGAAAAAGAAATATGGACGGTTTTTATGCCGAAACAAAGGAAGAGGCATGCAGACTTGCTCTTTCACTTATCCCTGAAAAGAGCACTGTAAGCTGGGGCGGTTCTGCAACCCTTGCCGAAACAGGACTTTTAAATGAACTTAAAAACGGAGATTACAAATGTCTTGACAGAGATACTGTAACATCAAGGGAAGAAAAAGAAGAAATTGCCCACAAAGCACTTAATGCAGATTATTATCTCATGAGTACAAACGCTATGACAATTGACGGCGAGCTTATAAATATAGACGGCAACGGCAACAGAGTTGCAGCTCTTATTTATGGACCCAAAAACGTTCTTGTAATTGCAGGAATAAATAAGATTTGCGATACATATGAATCAGCTCTTTCAAGAGCAAGAAACAAGGCTTCAATCCCAAATGTAATAAGATTTGACTGTAACACAAGCTGCCGCAAGACAGGGAAATGCGTTGACTGTTTAAGTGTTGAAACAGTGTGCTGTCAGTTTGTCCACACCAGATTTTCAAGAGTTAAGGACAGAATAAGGGTAATTATAGTCGGTGAAAACCTTGGATTTTAAGATTTGATTAAAATTAATACAAATAAAAAAGACTGTTTACAAATCAATAATTGCAAACAGTCTTTTAATTCAATACAGATTAAGCTGAAACAGCTTCCCCAAGCTTTTTACAGCTTGCAACAGCATCATCATCAGGAGCCTCATTGCACATTACGCTGTCGCAGACAAGATTAGCACCAGCCTCTTTGCATCTGTCCTCCCATGTTCTCATCCATTCGCCATCACCCCAGCCGTAAGAGCCGAAAAGAGCAATTTTTTTATCTTTAATATCGCAGGCAGCAAATACAGGCTCAAATTCAGCCTCTTCAAGTTCTTCCGCACCCATAGCTGAACATCCGAAAGCAATAGCATCAAAACCTGCAACAAGAGAAGGATCAAACTCACTTACCTGATAAAGTGTAACATCTGCACCCTTTTCCTTTGCCCCGCTTACCACAGCCTCAGCCATAGCCTGGGTATTACCTGTACCACTCCAATATACAACTGCAACTTTACTCATTTACTTTACCTCCATTAATAAAATTATATATAAACAGTGCTTAGTTTTAATTAAGGCTAGTCACTGCTTTTGACATTAATTACACCGCAATAGTCAGCCTTACAATTGAAAGACCCTCATGCAGTTTTTTACAATATACATCAGTACATTTTTTAAACTTTGCAAATGTTTTCATTGCCTCACACTCGTTTGTATAAACCTTCCAGCAGCCTACACATTTGCAGTTTTTACCTTTATTTTTAATAAAACCCTCCACATCTTCCACAGGATACCCCAAAAACAAACCTATTTCATGAGGAAACTCCTCACATTTGCATATTCTTTCTGAAAGATATTCAAGATATTCTTTTATATTATTACCCCTGTATCCTGCTTTAACCAAAAGTTTTTTTGAACTTTCCCTGCTAAGATCCGCTTTTAATTTATTTGGTCTGAATACGTAAATTAAAGCTCTGTCGCCCCATAATTTCAAAAGATAAACATACACGCCCTTAGAATTAAGCATATTGTTCATATATTCAATTGCGGCAATTAACTCAGCTTTGCTTTCAAATTTACAATTAAACAAATTACCTGTCTTCAGTCCTGCCAAAGTAGGTGAACAATGACGTACCAATAATTCTTCAGACATAAAATACCTCCTTTTATATAACATGTTCCTCCAGGATTGACTTTAAAGCAGTCATAGAGCTTGAATGTGAACGTGCTATTATTGTTTTCTTACCCTTAGTTTCACTTATTGCACAATTTATCATTTTATGTGAAACAGTATTTGTAAAAAGCACAAGCAAATCAGGATCACCAATTTTATTTTTAAGTGTACCTTTCATTTGTGTATATACTTTTGCTCTGCATTTATATTCTTTACACAAATCCTTGTATTTAGTAACCATACAATCATTACCGCCAACAATTACTATACTCATATATCCTCCTTTCGGTTAGCAAGAACTAACTATATAAATAAAAAAAATAAATCCAAAAGTTAGCTAAGTCTAACTTTTATTGTTAAATCTAAGTTAGCTTTTGCTAACTTGTTTTTATATTACACTATTATTCCATATTTGTCAATAGTTTTTTGAAAATTATTTTATTAATTTATAAATTTTAATTTGCAATAAAATCAGGAGTGCTGAGTTTTGAAAAATAACTGTTTTTTTTACTCCACACTCCCTGCTCATATTACATTTAACAAAAAATTTCAGCTAACCAAATCTATTATTCCATTAACTTTTTATAAGCAATGACGCCCTCTTTAAGCCTTAACAACCCGTCTTTAACTTTCTCATTCTGGCATGCAATATTCATTCTCATAAACTTATCTCCGTTTCCTCTGTAAACTCCGCCGTCAGAAAGATAAAGACCTGTTTCCCTTCTTATAAATCTGCAAAGTTCCGAAGTATTTCCGCCAATTTTACAACAATCAAGCCACAAAAGATACGTTGCCTTTGACTTTACAAGGCTTATTTCAGGAAGCTCTTTTTCAAGAAATTTCTTTACAGTTTTTTTATTTTCATATAAATAATCTCTCAGTTCATCAAGCCATTTTTCCCCTTTAGTATAAGCAGCCACAGTTCCATCTACGGCAAATATATTAGGTTCTGCAACTTCATCAGAGTTAAGTCCCCTTACCATAATATTCCTCAATCTCTCATTTGGAATAATAACAGCCGCAGAGTGAAGTCCTGCCACATTAAAAGACTTGGAAGGAGAAATACATGTAATACTTACCTTCCTGCATATTTCCGATACAGATGCAAAAGGAACGTATTCACAGCCAGGGTCTGTCAGGTCACAGTGGACTTCGTCTGAAACAACCGTAACATTGTATTTATTACAAAGCTCCCCTATTTTTTCAAGTTCTTCACTGCTCCATATTCTGCCCACAGGATTATGGGGATTACACAATATCATCATTGTCGTAAGGGGATTTTTAAGTTTTTCCTCCAGATCATCAAAATCAATAGAATACTCATAATTTTCATATTTCAGTCTGTTTTCAAGTACATGTCTGCCGTGGTTTTCTATAGAATTAAAAAATATATTATACACAGGAGTCTGAACAACTACATTATCCCCTGTATTTGTAATTCTTTTTACTGCACAGCTTACGGCAGCTATTGTACCGCAGCAGAACTGAAGCCACCCTTTTTCTATATTAAAATTATGCCTTTTGCTCCACCAGCCTTTTATTGCATCATACCACTCATCAGGTATTATGGAATATCCGTATATTCCCTGTTCAGCCCTTTTTGTAAGTGCTTTTGTTATTTCCGGTGCAGTCTGAAAATCCATATCGGCAACCCACATAGGAAGCTCATTTTCAGGAATATCCCATTTTAAAGAGTATGTATTTCTTCTGTCTACAATTTTATCAAAATCAAACATTACTTTCCCTCCATAGTATTTTGTAATAAATAAAGTTATTTCCCATTTCAGTATCTTACCCTATATGTATCAATTATATAATATAAATCTCAAAAATCAAATACTTATATTAAATATATTTTAATTTCCCATATCTGTTATTTTAAAAATATAAAGCCGCCTGTACTAAATACAGACGACTTTAACATTTCAAAAAAACGACGCCCCTATAAAAATTCAGGCATAAAAATTTAAGGCTTATCATTCCATTTCAAAAGTTATAGCCACACTACCACTGCCAAGGGCATCTTCAAGTCCTGCAGTATCTTCAATATATCCAAGCCTTGTATAGCTGTATACATTTGAAAAAGTATCATAAAACACTACAAGACAGTCTGAACCATAAAGCATTATTTCTCCCTTGTTTATATATGAAGGAGTTTCGCTGTCAGTTGGAAGTGATTCGTCCATATAATAATATTTTTCATTTCCATGAAGTTCTGACATACTGTATGTTACAGGAAATTTTTCTATAAGCTTTTGAGTTGTATCATTATCATAAAGTTTTGCCGAAAAATTATTATCACCTATTTTTAAATTTATACTGATCATATTATCCTCCTGTTCATCTGTTTCTGATACATAGTTTACTTCATCTTCTGCTATATTTTCCACTTCTTCTGTCACTTCTTCCGTCAGGTCATCTGTTGTTCCCCTATTGCCCGTCGTAATTGTAATTTGTCCATCATTCCATTCAACATCAAATCCCAGACCTTCCGAAACAAATCTTAAATGGACAAATGTTCTTGAATTAATAATAACAGGAACTGTATCAAGAGTATATTCTTCACCATTTAAATATGCAGTTTCAGAATTTATTTCAAGTACAACAGTATCATCTCCTCTGTATATTGAAATTGTCTGACTTTCACTGTTCCACTCAACTCTTCCTCCCATACTTTCAACTACTGCACGCACAGGCACTATTGTACGGCCATTTTCTATAATCGGAGCTGTTCCATAGCCCGGATCAATTTCACTTTCACTGCCATTAACCGTCATAATAGGGTCCCCTGCACTCATTACAATAGTTATCGTTTCATCATACTGAGTATCAGCATTTGATGCCTCAGCATTACAGCCTGCCACACTTAGTGCCGCAAACAGCAGTGCGAATATTATTTTTTTCATTCCTATCACCTCTGATCATATATTGATTTTATAACTTTTGCAGGTGTTCCTGCCACAACCATATCAGCAGGCACATCTTTATTGACAATTGAGCCTGCACCGATTATTGCATTATCTCCTATTGTAACCCCTCCAAGAATAGTTGCATTTGCCCCTATCCACACATTTTTACCTATAACAATAGGTCTGGGAATAGTATCCCCTCTTCTTTCAGGATTGAAATCATGATTAAGAGTTGCCAAAACTACCTTATGTCCTATTAAGGCTCCGTCGCCTATTGTAATTCCACCCTGGTCCTGGAAACAGCAGCAGGAATTTATAAATACATTTTTTCCAACACTTATATTTTTACCGCAGTCAGTGTAAAAAGGCGGAAACATACCAAAACTTTTATCAACAGTTTTACCTGTAAGCCTTGAAAAAATTTCACATATTTCTTCCGCTGTATGATATGAACCGTTAAGTTCAGCAGTTATCTTCATTGCCTCATGGCTTAATTCAACCATATATTTATGAATTTCAGAATCAACTGAAATTGTATTTCCACCGTTTACATAGTCCAAAAATTCTTTAACATTCATTTCTTTACTCCTCCTTTAATTAATTAACATTTTAATAAAAACCAAAGCACTGAAAAGTATAATCAAAACACCAAATATTTTGTCAGTCTTTAATATTGTTTTTTTACCTGCCCTCTCCTTAAATATAACTGCTCCAAGTGCCAGCAGGAACCACCATACTGCTGTACCTACAAACACACCTGCAGCAGCAAAACATCCCTTTTCAAAATCAATTTCCCCAGTTATTCCAAACCATGCAAAAGCCCATATAAACGTCAATATACCGGCAGGATTTGTAATTCCTAATATAAAAGAGGAAAAATACATTTTTAATATACCTGATTTCCGCAATTGTAAATTTGTGTCTGCATTGGTTTTAACCAGTAATCTTATTCCCATAAGGAGCAGTATTATTCCTCCTGCTGTATTAATAACAAGCTGATTATCAATAATAAAGTCCGATACAAAAGTAATACCAAAAACGCCTATACAGGCATATATCAGATCAGCCGTTGAACATCCCAGCCCGGACAAAAAACCCGTCCAAAATCCGTATTTTAAGGTCCTTTCAATTGTAAGAGCACCAACAGCTCCGGCAGGTATACCGAAAATCAATCCGATAATCAATCCTTTTATAAACATATTAATTTACAGCCTTTAAACTCTTTTTGTATACAATATTTGTCTGGCTCACATCAACCTTATCTTTCTCCATTATAAGCTCATCAATATAATCAGCACTTATATAGCCCTTTGACGGATTTAAAACACTGTCTATTTTACCCTCGATTTCTGCATGAACACTTGAATACTCAAAAGCAAGAGTCGTATTTATAAGTTTACAGTTTTTCATAACAAGATTGTCTATATAACACATTCCCTGCAAACTCTCAACTGTACAATTAATTAAAGTTAAATTCTTTGCATTCCAGCCCAGATATTCACCTGAAATAAATGAATCATAAACAGTTATATTTTCGCTGTTCCAGAAAGCATCTTTTGAAAGCATTTTTGCATTGTGTATCTCAACATTTTTAGCACCGTCAAAGGAATAATTTCCCGTAAGCGTAAAATTATCAATATTCATATTTTCAGAATTCATTGCAAAATAATCGCCCTTTGCCGTTACATTTTCCATTCTTACATTGTTGCAGCTCCATAAAGTTTCTTCCGCATTGGGGAAAGTAACATTTTTAAGTGTTATGTTCTTTGAACGTCTGAAATTCTTAGGTGCCTCTATAACTGTATTTTCAGCTGATATATTCTCTGTATACCATATGCCGGCTCTTGCCATTTCAAAGAGTGTACAGTTTTCAAGCTTAATATTTTTGCTGTACCAGAGAGGATATTTCCACTTAAACATACACCCGTAAAGCTCAATATTGTTACTTTCCTTTAAAGGTGACTCTCCATCAGCAAATACGCTGTCAGATATTTTCAAATTACTTCCCTTAAATAATGCTCTCTCTCCCTTAAAAAAGTCCTGTCTTATTTCCTTCATATTTAAAACTCCCTTCATTACATAAACATTATTGCTCAAAAGCAGCTGATAACATTTTTATTACACTTCTTTCTTCAGCTGATAAATTAAATAATCAAGACAGCTTATATTTTTCTGTATGTCATGAAGTTTATCAAGCATCTGTTTTCTGTGTTTTGCAAGCAGATTAAGTTCTTCTTTCATTTTCCCCTCATCTGATAAATTAATAAAGTCAGATACGGTATCATTATTACAGCCTGCATCTATCAAATTCTGAATTAAATCCTCTTTTGATTTATAAACTGACATATAATTCATCCCTTTTCTTTATTTGCTTATTATAACAACCTTATTTCCCCATCCTTCAAGTACAGGGTTATTTTCAACTGCTGACACAAATTCATCTGAATAATCAAAATACCCAAGCCTTGTATATTCAGCAGTAATATCCACATCACCATAAAAGAGTACAATTCTGTTAGGCTCTGCAAAATACACTTCTCCTGCCTTTTCCTCGGTTACAGTTTCAGGATCATGAGGTATTTCATATCTTTCAGGAATATCATAATACTGCATTACTTCCCAGTTATCATAATCATCATAGTGATAAATAGGCAGGCTCAGTTCTCCGTCACCTACAAGATTTGCAATTGTTTTTGCAGTATCATTATCATACAAATGCAGTGTAAAAGATTCTCCTTCATTTCCGAATTTAACATTCATTTCACTTATATCTTCACTTTCTTCCTGGACACTTTCCTCTGTCACTGTTGTACTGTTTCCTTCTTCATAATTACATCCTGCTGTTCCAAAAGCCAATGTTAATGCCACAGTAATAGTTAATAAAATTTTTCTTTTCATTTAAATCTCTCCTTTTAAAATTAGTTTTTTCTTTCCCGTTGCCTTATCAGGCATTATCGAATTAACAAATCTTATATAAAATTTAACATAATTCATATTCTTTTCATTTAATATTTTCTTCATCATATTATGTATTTCAACCTCAATATGATTTTTTTTGTCTTCATCTGAAATTTCAGCAATCATTTCAAATGAATTTTCCGACAGCTGCCTGAACTGATAATCAAGCAGTCCTTCCACACAGAAACCTTCTATTGCAAGAGGATGCAAAAACTCTTTAGTTCCCTCATTTGTTTCAAACCACAGCATATCCTCATCTCGTCCAAGTATATTTTCAACTGCTGTAAAGGGATATTTTAAATCATTTTCATTCTTTATCCTGAGTCTGTCTGCAATTTTATATCTTATTAAAGGCTGACTGTAATTGTAAAGAGATGTAACATAAATGTTTCCTTCATTTATCTCTATGTAATTCATATCGTCAAAAAGATACATTCCTTCATTAGTATCATATTCTACACCCAGTGCAAGGGACTCACTTGCACCATAATAATTAATTACATCCGCTTTAAATATTTTCTTAAAATACTCCCTTAAATTACTGCTTAAAGGTTCACCGCATGAAACTACTCTGAACACATTAACATTCAATTCACCATTTTCAACAAGCTCACCCAGTATTTTTACTGCCGAGGGGTATCCTACAATCATATCAGGCTTAAATTTTTCCGTTTTGCTTATCCATTCATTTAAAGGCGTTTTTACATCAAGAAAAAACTGATTTCCCTTTACACCCTCAATACCGTCACCCACTGCCATTGCACCTCCGTATCGTCCGTCTGTAGCTGCCACATACATTATCCTTGGACCTTTAAAGAGATACTTTAATATCTGAAACATTGACATATTCCACAGTGCCCCTCTTATAACTCCAACAAGGAGATATTCCCATGCCTTTTCATCATATACAAAGTAGGCAGGCTTTCCTGTGCTTCCTGAAGAATGAACTATATGATATTTGCCTTTAAACACCTTTTTATTCTTGTTTTCCTCTCTGTCAAATTTTCTTAATTCTTCCTGATTTAAATCCTTTGAAGTCACAATACTTTCAAAATTTTCAATAAGTAAAGCCTTGTCTGTTACAGGAAATTCAGATATAGGAAAAGTTCCTATATTTTTTAAATTAATTCCCTTATCCGAAAAAGTTTTGTGATAATATTCTGAATTATCATACGCATATTTTAAAATTTTACGGAGTCTTTTCTCCTGTAAACTTCTGATCTGTTCTTTTGTTTTTGCTGTATTTTTCTTCATACTGTAAAGATTTAAAAGCAGCCTTAAATAATTCATATCCTCACCTCTTGTCCTACTTCAAATCAAATGTATAGGCTTTGTCATAATTTTCCCGGTGATAATAGATTGCCTCACCTTTCGTTTTATTAAAAACTATACTCCACTCCGTAGATTCAAAATCATTAAAGTTATCCTTGCTTACACTGTCAAGGGCATCTTTCACCTGTTCTTCTGTCATTACTCCATTATCCTCAAGGGCATTTGTAAGAATTTCAAATCTCTCATGGGATTGACTGCTGCCTGTTCCGTACTTTTCCCCTGGACTTACGTAATAATTTGTAAGTACAGGTGTTTCCGTCACTATCATTTCGTTATTTACATATTCAACGGCAACACTTTTTCCATCTGCATCAGATATTGCAAAATGAATCATCATATCCATTGATGCATGCATATCATATTGTCCGAGAAGTTCAACTGCTTCATCTGTATTTGCAGCCTTATCGAGCATAAGTCTTATTGCTGTAGTTGTCGTTATATCAGGCTTATCACTATTCTGTTCAATAGTATCTGAATCCTGTATCATATTTACAGCAACACAAAGTCCCTTTTCATTCATACCATCAAGAGGTGCATAAAGAGCTGCAATAGTTTTTATATTATCTGAAAGATAATCTATGTTAAATCCTGTACCTGCCTTTATAAAATCCATATTAACTGTGGATATTGAAGCATAACCATTTTCCGGTTCTGCCTTTACAATAAGAGCATTGCAATTGTTCCAGTCAAAGTTTCTTCCAAACAGTTCATCACCGTCATTTCCTTCTGCTGCTATTGTACTGCACCCAAATATATTTCCCTCAAAACTTAAATCAGCACTTCCTATTAAATTGTTTTTGATAAACTCTATAACCTCCCTGTCCGAAGATGCTCCGCCCATACTTATATATGTGTCAAAGCCATAATCACCTGTATAAGTTACAGCAGACAACCCATCTTCAAGCTCCGTTATTTCATTATCTGTATTTACAGAAATATTTTCTTCCGTTTTTACCATACTCTCCACACCACTTTCACTCTCTTGCCCTTTTCCGGTACAACCTGCTGTCACAGCCACCGTAAAAATTACTGCAAAAAGAACTATATATCTTCTCATTTAACTATTCCCCTCCTTCTGCAATCAATTCTAGCACACTTAACATCAAATAGCAAATACTTATATTAAATGTTTTGTTATGCTTGACAGTTATATCAAAATATAATACAATAATGAAAAATGTAAAGGAGCTGTTCTAAATGGAAATAAGAGTATTAAAATATTTTCTAGCAATAGCAAGAGAAGAAAGCATATCAGCAGCAGCAGAAATTCTGCATCTTTCACAGCCAACACTTTCAAGACAGATAAAAGATCTGGAATATGAATTAGGAAAACAACTGCTCATAAGAGGTAATAGAAAAGTTACTCTCACAGAAGACGGAATGATTTTAAGAAGACGTGCCGAAGAAATTGTAGATCTTATACAAAAGACAGAAAATGAAATAATGGCAACAGATGAAACAATAAGCGGAGATATTTATATAGGGACAGGAGAAACAGACGCAATCCGTGTTATTTCAAGGGCAGCAGTAAATCTGACAAAGGACTACCCTCAGATACATTTCCATATAACAAGCGGCGATACTATAGATATTACAGAAAATCTGGATAAAGGTCTTTTTGATTTTTGTATTCTTTTCGGACACATAGATACATCAAAATACAATTATTTAAATTTACCTATGAAAGACAGATGGGGAGTTATAATGAGAAAGGACTCACCCCTTGCAGAAAAGCCATATATAACACCGGAGGATTTATACGACAAACCTCTTATTCTTTCCCGTCATTCCCTGGAAGAGGGGGCACTCAATACATGGTTTAAAATTGATCCTTCAAAATTAAATATTGTAGCCGAATATAATCTTGTATTCAATGCTTCTCTTATGGTAGACGAAGGTATGGGATATGCTATAAGTTTTGATAAGCTTATAAATGTGACAGGTGACAGCAGTCTTTGTTTCAGACCACTTAAACCTGATCTTGAAATAGGTATGAGCATAATATGGAAAAAATATCAGATATTCTCAAAACCTGTAGAAAAATTTCTTGAAGAATTAAATAAGATATTATAAGTTTTTTTCTATGCCTGCAAAATATCATTCCCTTACTGCCTTTTAAAGTAATGCTGTCAGCTTTGCTAAATTTCTGTTAATCTGACAGCAAATACTTTATTCTAAAATCAGTAATTCAGAATAATATCCTGATAACACATTTTATCAATATCTTTAAAAACATTGAATATTATTCTTTCAAAACTGTTGTTATGTTCTTTAAGGAATTCAGTCACTTCCTCAACTGCAATTTTTGCAGCCTTGTCATTTGGGAAATGAAATTCACCTGTAGAAATACAGCAAAAAGCAACACTTTTAATATTATTTTCAATACAGCATTTTAACACACTTCTGTAGCAGTTTCTTAAATCCTGTTTTAATCCCTCATTCAGCCCGAATGTTACAATTGGTCCGACAGTGTGTATTACATATTCACAAGGCAGATTATAAGCAGAAGTAAGCATAGCCTGACCGGCAGGCTCCTCATATTCCCTACCGTATAAAATTCTTTTTCTGTCCATTTGTCTGCTGCACTCTTCTCTCAGCTCAATTCCTGCGGCACTGTGAATAGCATTGTCAATACAGCCGTGACAAGGAATGAAGCACCCAAGCATACGGGAATTTGCCGCATTTACAATTGCATCTGCCTCAAGGCGTGTAATATCCCCCTGCCATATAGAAATTTTATCTCCAAAAGGATAATTGCTTCCGTATTCTTCCCTTATTGTCTTAATGTCTGATAATTTAACAATTCCCTTTTCTCTTGCTTCTTCCCTTAAAAACTCATTTTGTACTTTTATAATATCTTCATCCATTTTCTCTGGCATACGAATATTCATAAGTGAACGGAGAATTTTACGTTTTTCATCATAACTGTTTCCCGTATCTAAATCCCTGTACTTAACAGAATCTTCTTTAAATTTTTCAACAAGGAAGTCAAGCCTTTCTTTCTGACTGTTAAACTCTTTCATTTAAATCACCCTTTACTGTATGCTTATTTGTTATTTTTATAGCTTTGTTTAATCATGCTAAACTTCTTCGGTCTTACCTTTTTTCAACTGCTCCGAAAGGACATACAGACATACAATTGCCGCAATGCAGGCAATGTTCCTGTTGTATTACAAAAGGCTTATTACTCATATCAATACATTTCTGAGGACATTTTGAATAGCATATTCTGCATCCCCTGCATTTTTCAGTTATAATATAACCATATTCCTTCAAAGTTTTTTTACCGTCAATGCCATTACCCAAAATAAAAGATTCCCTCGTAATAGGCTTTGTAGACAAGTCAAAAAACTCTCCTTCCCCATCTGATATGCGAAATACTGTAAGTGCAGTTCTGGAATTTTCATCAGGATATATTTCAGCCATATAAGGATTTTTTTCAAAAACTTCATCAAGCTTTTCAGATCCGATTTCTTCTACATGTCCCCTGACAGAAATTGCTTTTTTCTCCATTGAAGCATGAGCAACATCACAGTCTTCGCCCCCTGCCATACCACTTATTGCCACAAATTTCTGCTTAATAAGTTCATCATAAAAAGCCTTTCCCTTAGCCGTTATAAAATACAAACTGTCATCGTCTGCAAGCATAATATCAATTACACGGGTATGAGGACGACCCTTTTCATCTACTGTTGCAAAAACAGTTGAATGAATTTCATTTCTCAATATCTGTAAATATTCTTTTGTATCCATATTCAATACCTCACATACTGCACACATTTAAATATCTAAATTTAATATATCACTGTTTTGTCATAATATCAATAGTTACACTTCACTGCTTTTTATTTTTAAAAGCCCCAAAATAAATTCAGGGCCTGTAATTAAAAAACAATTATTTATTTTTGCCATCAATTAAAACTCGTACGGTGGATTTCCTGAAAAGTCAGCAATAACACCATGAGGATTTTCAATATAGAAAACTTCAAAAATAGGGTTATCAGCTGTCTGATACTGGCTTTTAACAATAGGATTACCCATAGCACCTTCTTTAACATCCATGTTGTTTTCAAATACTGCCTTTCCATGTAAACGTAACCATGCGTATGTAGGATCAGATACACTTACTTCAATTTCAGGATTTTCCATCATATCCTTATAAACATCCTTTTGGTTGTTAGTACAGAACCAAAGCTTTCCTTCCTGTTCAAAAAGAAACATAAACGGACGAACCTTTGCCTTTCCGTCACGTCCTACTGTTGCAAGATACTGTACCGGATTTGCCTTTAAAAATTCTACTACTTTATTCATAACATTATTCCTCCTTAAATTAAAAATCCGCTTTATCGTTGTAACCTTTTCCGTTACAACAACAATATACCACACTTTCGTTGTAATGTCAATAGTTACAACTATTTTTTTTATAAAAAAATCCCGGACTCCTTAACACTAAAATCCGGGATATTAAATCAAATATTTTCATCTTTTAAATACTTATTTGCTTCATCACTTATATCTTTCAGTGTAATGGATGCAAGCTCTTTTTCCATAGCCTCCTGCACCCTTTTAAGCTTATCGTCAAGAATATTGTGTATATTTTTGCCTACAGGACATTTGGTATTAGGATTTTCATGAAAATGAAACAGCTCCCCGTCTTCAATACATTCCACAGCTTTATATATGTCAAGGAAAGTAATTTCAGAAAGAGGTTTTGCTATAGATGCACCTCCGCTTCCTCTTGCCACATTTACCAGACCTGCCGCCTTGAGTTGTGACAATATTTTTCTTATAATAACAGGATTTACATTTGTACTTCCTGCCAGAAAATCACTTGTAATTTTATAATCATTTTTAAAATACTCAATACAGGTAAATATGTGTACAGCAATAGTAAATCTGCTTGAGATCTGCATAAATGTTCCACCTTTCTTTTGTAGCTCTTAAATTTTATGATAACTCTTTTTCGTTGTAATGTCAACTGTTACAAGCAACTATGGCTATCATATCATCACTTCTGACTTCATTAAAAACGTTACCACTTCATTATCGAATAATTTTTACAATTCAACAATCTGTAAAAAACGCCCCATATTTCACATATGGGACGAATTTTTATTGTTTTAATATAATCACTATCCGAAAATGTCTGCCGATATATCTTCCTCTGACACTCAAAACACCAAAGAATTATTTTTAATGCCATTCTGAGCAGACTAAACACATACCCTTTAAAAAATCTTTTTTATTTTATAAATCACCAAATATAACAGGCAGTTTAACCTTAAGCTCATCTAAAAGAGCACATGAAATCTGTCTTATCTGGGGATGAGCAGCCTTTGCCGTTCTCAATTTAAAGAAATGTCTCCATGACCTTAAATTCATAGTAACAACAATTTCTGTTTTTAAACTGTTAGGCAGTATACTTCTTGCCTCTTCAGGCTTAGCTCCCATTGAAATAAGTTCATTATACTCATTTTCAATATTCTGCATTGACTTCTTCCAAAGCTCCATTTTAGCCTTGCCTTCCTCTGTATTTTCATCCCAGAAGCAAGGTCTTATAAATGTAAGCTCATTACCAAACTTGTCATTTGTATAATTACAGTAACGTGTACTTTCCTGAGAATAGCTGGCCATTCTGTGTCTGACTAACTCATGAGTTACTCCTCTGTCACATATAAATCTCACTGTTATTTTTTCGTGTTCAATAACAGACTCATGACCTCTTTTTATAATATTAGCAATAAATTTTTCAGCACTGCCCTCGCCTATATTCTGCTCACTTTTATAGCATGTCCTTCCTGCTCTTTCAATAACCTGCATCATTTTCTGAGGTTCAATTTCGTCCTCAATTACATAGCTTGGCTCAATAATCCTCATATTTTTCTCCTTTACATTTCACTTCTGCCTTCAAGAGCTCTCGACAGTGTAACCTCATCGACATATTCAAGATCACTACCCACAGGCACGCCGTTTGCAATCCTTGTAACCTTAAGACCTAAAGGTTTTAATATCTTGCTTAAATATACTGCTGTAACATCTCCTTCGACAGTAGGATTTGTAGCTATTATAACTTCTTTCACGCTGTCATCAAGACGATTAATAAGTTCCCTTATTTTTAAATCTTCGGGACCAATGCCTTTTGTCACAGCAATAGCACCGTGAAGTATGTGATAAAGTCCGTCATAACCCTTAGTCTTTTCATAGGCAGCCATATCCCTGGGATTTTCAACAACCATAATAATATCACGCCTGCGTTTATCACTTGAACATATAGCACAAGGATCACTGTCAGTTAAATTACAGCATACAGAACAATATTTAACCTCAGTCTTTGCCGAAACTATGCTGTCAGCAAGAGCTTTTGCTTCATCTTTTGGCATATTTATAATATAAAAAGCCAATCTTTGTGCTGACTTTCCCCCTATGCCGGGAAGTCTTGAAAGCTGTTCTATAAGCCTGGATACAGACTCACCGTAATAATTCATTAAAATCTCTCCCCGGTCTTAGAAAAGACCATTTCCAAGTCCGCCTGTAATACCGCCCATAGCAGCATTTGCAGCCTCATCAGCCTGACGTATTGCTTCATTAACAGCAGTCATTACAAGATCCTGGAGCATTTCAACATCATCAGGGTCAACTACATCAGGATCTATTTCAATAGCCTTAATAACCTTTTTACCTGTAATAGTGATCTTTACAGCACCTCCGCCGCTTGTCACCTCAAATTCCTTTTCTTCAAGCTCCTGCTGAGCCTGTTCCATCTGCTTCTGCATTCTCTGAGCCTGCTTCATAAGATTGTTCATATTCATACCGCCGAAGCCGCCCATACCGCCAAATCCGCCTTTTGCCATATTTATGTCCTCCTTAATTTTACCATTTCATTCAATAGTAAATTATATTATAAAACAGCAAAAATATCAACATAAAATTTCGGGAATATAATTACATCCCTGCTTCCTTAAATTTCCATTTAACCAACACCCTGCCATACAATACTATCGTAGGGGCGATTCAGCACTTTCGCTTTCAGCGAAAGCCACACCTTCGGTGTGTCCGATAAATCTTTCGGTGCAATTTATTAATCGCCCGTTTTTCCGTAAATTCCAATTTGTAAATGAATGTGAAGTCAGGAATCAACTCCTCACTCCTCCCTCCTAACTCCTCACTCTGTCAAGTTCCAATTTGTAAATGAATGAGGAATTAAGAATTAACTCCTCACTCCTAACTCCTCACTCCTCACTTCCATAGCTCCTCACTCTGTCACCTCCTCACTCTATAAATTCCCATTTTCCCCATAAAAAAGACAATCTTTGAATATTCAGAGATTGTCTTTTTTTTTGAAAAATTAAATTATATTAAATACTTAAAAAACACAAATGTACTATTATTATTTTAGCAATATGAACAAAAAACATTAAAAAGGTATACCTTTTTAATGTTAGTAAAATGATATAAAGTTACATTGTCAATTGTACCTGATTTTTGTGCAAATGTCAACAAAAAATGAGGTGAATTTTCAATAAAACCCAAACAT
>CAZGIC010000012.1:0-31702 GCA_964526435.1 uncultured Lachnospiraceae bacterium
TATGAACAATTAATCTTTACCACTCCATGGTACCAGTTTCTTTTCAATAAATTTCAATCCAAAGTCAATTATAAGACCTGTAATACCCATTATTATAATGCCTACAAATATAACATCATTTCTGAACCAGTTTCCTGCATCCAGTACCATCCAGCCTATACCTGATGTTGCCGCAACCATTTCAGCCGCAACAAGTGTTGTATATGCTACACCTATAGCAGTTCTTAAGCCTACAAACATATCAGGAAGGCATGAAGGAAATATTACATATCTGAATACCTGAGATTTTTTTGCACCTACAGTATATGCTGATAATATGTAATCCTGCTTAATTTTAGCAACAGCTGAAACACATGCAACATAAATCGGAGCAAAGCAGGCTAAAAACAGCAATGCTACTTTTGACTCATTTCCAATTCCAAGTGCAAGTGTAAGTAAAGTATAATATGCCAGAGGTGGCAGCGGTCTGTAAAATTCAATAATCGGATCAAGTGCTGCCCTTACCTTTGTACTGAAACCACTTATAAGTCCTAAAGGTATTGCTATTACAGCAGCCCAGAAAAAAGCTACAAACAATCTCTGCATACTTGCACCTATGTGCTGAAGCAATGTATGTCCCTTATATCCGTTTGTGCACACCTCTATAAAGGCGGACCATGTTTGTTCCGGTGTCGGTATAAGTTTTTCATTAGCCCAGCCCATATGGGTAGCTACCCACCAAAGCAAAAGTATTACTACTACCGTTGCAATTGATATAGTTTTTTCAATAGGGATCTTACCCTTTTTTTTGACCATAGTTATTACATCCTTTCATTTATAAATAAAGGGTGCATCAGAAAAAAACTGAAGCACCCTTGCCATACAAAATCAATATTTAATTTATATCCAGCTTACCTTTTCTAACACTATATGTGCTGTATACAGGAGAAACAAATATCTTGCCATCACCCGGTTCCCCGGTATGATTTACCTCCATAATTTTTCTAACAACCTCATCTGCTTTATTTTCTTCAACAATAATTATAAAAAATCTTTTTGAAATGAGTTTTGTTTTTATTAATGAGCCGTCATTAAGGTGTATTTTAACATTTTTTTTGCCTCTGCCCATTACTTTTTGACAAGTATATCCGGGGCATCCTGCTTCTATAAGTGCACGTTTTGTTGCCTGTGTTTTATTGGGGCGAACTATTGCTATAATTTCAACCATAATAATCCCTCCCATTACAGACCTTCAGACATAGAACTGATAGTATAAGCTTTATCTATTGATGTTACGAAAATTCTGCCATCACCATAATTTCCGGAACCTGTTTTTGCATTTTCTGTAATAATGTTTACAATGGTTTCAACATTTTCATCTTCAGCTACTATAATGAGCATTTCCTTTGGAAGTTCGTCATAAAAAACTTCGCCAATTTTTATACCCATTTGTTTACCTCTTCCGTAAACCTCAGCTTTTGTTACTGAAGGGAATCCTTCTTCTAAAAGTGCTGAAAGAACATCATCTGTTTTTTCCGGTCTTATAATTGCCCTTATCATTTTCATCAAAATCACTTCCTATCTGAATAAATTATACATTTCATAAAGCATGCTGTCAGTTATTTCAACAGGATTATTAAGAAGATTTGGATGTCTGCTTATTGCAACAAGCTCATCAATATCTTTGTCGCTTAAATTAAATTCCTTTAAATCACATCTCATTCCCATTTCCTTTTTTAATTCAAATATCCTGTCAGCCATTTTATCAGCATTTTCAAATCCAAGTTTTTTGGCAAATTCCTGAACTCTGCCACCCTCCGCATCTTTATTTATTCTTGCAAAATAATCAAGAGTAAGGGCACAGGCTTCACCATGTGGTATATGATATATGTTGGTAAGAGGGAAACTGCATGCATGAGATGAAGTTGTCTTTGGCAATGTAAATGCAAGACCTGCAATTACAGATGCCTCTGCCATTTTCTCTCTTGCTTCTGCATTTTCAGGCTCATAATATGCCTTTAACATATATTCAAAAACTATACCTGCCGCATGTAAAGCACAAGCGTCACACACAGGCTGGTGTCCTTTGCTCCAAAATCCCTCTATTGCATGACAGAGGACATCCATTCCGGTATTAGCCGTTATTGACGGCGGTACTGAATATGTAAGCTCAGGATCTACAAGTGCATATTCGGGATAAAAATTATCACACACTATTGGAGCTTTCTTGCCTTTTTCCCTGTCAGTCAGCACAGCAACACAAGTTACCTCACTTCCTGTACCTGATGTAGTCGGTACAGCAATAAGAGGAATATGAGTATCAGGAAGCACTTTACCTGTACCGTGATATGTACTTATTGGCTCATTTACTGTAGATATTGTAGCTGCGGCTTTTGCACAGTCCATTACTGAACCTCCCCCTGCAGCCACTACAAAGTCACACTTATTTTTTCTGATTTCCTCAGCACACTTATCTGTTTCTGTTACATCAGGATTTGGTGAAATATCTGAATACACAATATTTACTGTATTATTTGACATTTCTATAATTTTATCGGCAATACCATTTTCAATCAAATGTTTTGATGTAACAAGTATACCTTTTTTACCATTTATTTTTTGAATTAAATTATATATTTCATTTATTCTGCCATTTCCAAAAACAATTGAAACCGGCTGCTCATAATCCCAATTCATAAAACCACCCTTAATCGCAATAAGTTTCGTCAACCCAAGTCAATACTTCATCAAGCACAGGAAGCCATTCTTCAAGTTCTTCCTTAGTAATGATAAGAGGCGGACAAACATTAATATTATTTTCTCTGCCGAATGTTGAAAATCCTCTCTTTTTAAGTTCAGCCATTATACTAGGAATTATAGGAGATTTTTCGCCATATTCAACCATAGGTATTCTCTTTTCCTTATCCTTTACAACTTCAAGTGCGGCAAAAAGACCTATACATCTTGCTTCTCCTATGCACTTATGCTTTTCAACCATTTTGTTGAGATAATCAGATAAAATCTTTCCCATTTCAACAACATGCTCACAAATATTATTTTCAATATAATAATCAACTGCTGCACAGCCTGCTGCACAAGCAAGAGTATGTCCGCTGTAAGTCAATCCACACTGAAGAACATTTTCTTCAAAATATTTGGATACCTTTTCATTTACTATTACTCCGCCAAGCTGAACATATCCGCATGTTACACCTTTTGCAAATGTAATCATATCAGGCTTAATATCGTAATTCTGCCAGCAGAACATCTTTCCTGTTCTACCGAAGCCTGCCATTACTTCATCACAAATCATTAATATACCATACTTGTCACATATAGCCCTTACGCCTTCCATATATCCATCTGGAGGAATAATAACACCGTTTGCACCAACAATACTTTCCATAAGAATTGCGGCAACATTTTCAGTACCTTCATAGTGAAGCTGAGTTTCAAGATCTTTTAAATACTTTTCTGTACACTCCTTGTCATCAACGCCTCTTGTATATCCATCCTGATACATATGTGGATTCATAAATTTCACAAAACCGTTTGCTCCGCCTATTTCTGCTGCAAATCTTCTCCAGTCACCTGATGCATTTGAAGCACCAAGTGTAGCTCCGTGATAGCTTCTGTAACAACTGAATATCTTACTTCTTCCTGTTACCATTCTTGCCATTTTAATAGCATTTTCGTTAGATTCAGCTCCGCCATTTGTAAAAAATACTCTTTTATATGTATCTGCACCTGCAATATCAACTAATTTTTTTGCAAGCAATGACTTTGGTTCAGTTGCATAAGCCGGAGCCATAAAACACATTTTATCAGCCTGCTCCTTTATTGCATCTACTATTGCTTTGTTTTGATGCCCAAGATTGGAGCATACAAGAAGAGATGACATATCTGCATATTTTTTTCCATCATAATCCCAGAAATAAATACCTTCTGCCTTTTCAACTGGAATAGCCGGAGCACCTGATTTACTCCATGACTGCATTACATACTGCTGATGCATTTTTGTTACCTGTTCACCACTTAATTTAGACATATATTAAACCTCCTGTGTAATTTATTTTAACTTCAAGCTTGTAACAAATTATACTCCCTTAAATTATTCACTGCAATGTATATAAATCTAAAGATTTTTGTGCATATGCACAAAATGACACTGCCAAATTCTCTGTTGATTTATTTGACAGTGTCATTTCTTTATTAAATATATATTTTATAGCATTTCTTTAAGTTTAAGTGCTATAAGAAGCTCTGTTTTAGTATAAAAATCATTTAAATCACATCCTAAAATGCTTTGTATCTTACCCAGTTTATAATTAACAGTGTTCCTGTGCACAAAAAGTCTGTCAGCCGTTTCTTTAACAGAAGAGTTGCAGTCAAAATACACACCGAGAAAATCCGTAAAATCTGTGCCGTTAAGCATATCATAGTTTACTAGAGGCTCCAAAATATCACTGTAATACTCATTCATAATTTCCGTATCATCCATAGCAAGGAATATTTTTGAAAATCCCATACTTCTATATGACATAATTTCATTGCAGCAATGTTTCTTTTTCTGAAGTTCCACAACTTTATGGGCAATTTTATAGGTTTTATATATACATCTTACACTTTTTGTGTTTCTTCCTATGCCTATATATGTTTTTATTCCACTATCATTTTGAATGATATATCTGTGCTTTATGTTCTCCATTATTTCATAAACATTGCTGTCAGTTTCGTTTACAAATAATACAGCCACCTGGTTTACCATTTGAAATACTATGGCGTGCACATCATAAAATACAAGACTGTTTTCAATATTTTTACATACCCTATCTGCTATTTCATTTACATCTTCATCTGTTTCACTTACATATTCGGCAAGTGCCATACAATATGACCATTCCTGCATAAATCCATACTTTTCAAGTATTGGTATATACAGTTTATAATTTTCAGAATTATATATTGCATTTTGTACAGCCACAGATATTTCCATATTTTTTTGGTCATATTTATTTATCTCTTCAGCACATATTCTCATTGTCCTGCCAATGTAAATCTGCCATGGAACCTCAAATAAAGGAAATTTCCTTTCATTGCAAAATTTTAAAATCTCGTCAGGTATACTTTCAATATATGGACCAATATTTATTACAAGACCGCTTGCTCCGCTCCCATATATTTCTTTTACAAGATTTATCAAATCCTCATTATTTTTAATTGCTATACCCGTTGTAAAAATAAGTTCATTTCCTTCAAGAAAAGAAGTCAATTCATTAACTTCAACTATATGAACCCATCTTACCACATTATTGAGTCCTGCTTCTCCTGCCACAAGCTCAATCTGCTGCCCGTCTATTGATTTTATTTTATTGTAAATATTTTTTAAGGTAACTGCCATTTAATCACCTGCCGTTATTATAATTTTTTAATTATTAAAATAATACCCTTTTTCTTTAATAATATCAATAAAAGTTTTCACAGTTTCTGAAGGATGTTTTGCATATATAATCCCATAAGGCATTTCATAATCCCATTCCATAGGAATTGTAACAATTGATGGATGAACATCATTCCAGATATCCAGAGTTTCCATAATATAACCTGTTTGTTCACATTCGTTAAACACATTTGTATCATAAAAATCAGGAATATCAAAAATTGAAATCTTAGTATGTTTATTTTCAATTTCATCTCTCATTTTGTTTAAAACAGGAGAGTCGCCTCTTTTTACCAGCATAAAGATTTCCCCGTCTAAGTCATTCCATTGCAAAATTTCTTTTTTGGAAAGCTTATGTTTTCGCGGAACCGCAATACAGCATTTGACCATTCTTAACTGAAGTATATTGTATCTTTCCTTCCATGTAAGAGAATCACATGGACCAACAAAACAATCTATTTTATTGCCAAGAGAATCAAGCATATCTTTCATACTTGCAGGATTATCATCAAACGGCACAATATGTATTGTAACAGGCAATGTCCCCTTATCTATTTCCGACCACAAATCCACAAGCATTTTACAGGGACGCAGAATTGAAGTTCCTACTCTTATTGTCTGTTGTTCATTCTTTGCAATCTGCCGTGCTTTTTCTATTGCCTGTTCTGATTGCCGTATAATTTTTTTTGCATCTTTAAAAACAGAATGTCCTGCAGCAGTAAGCTGTGTCCCCTGATTAGTTCGTTCAATCAGTTTAACACCAACTATTGTTTCCAGTTTATTTATCTGATTCATAACCGAAGCAGGTGTTATATAAAGCTCCTTAGATGCTTTCATAAAACTTCCCTGCTCTGCAACTGTAATAAATGTAATAAGTTCCCGACTATACATAGCATCAACCCGCTTTTAGTTTTTCTAAAAACCATTTTAACATATTGGTATCTTCTGTGTCAATTGATTTTCTATTATAATAAAAACAGAACAATTAGGAATCAGGCACAGCCTTTTTAGATAGTGATAAAATACAGACAGTTACTTGGTATCCTACCTATGAACATAATTCAGGCTGAAAAAACCGAAGAGAAATTTTAGGAAAAAATAAAATAAAAGAAGCTCATAAGCTTGGTGAATCATTATAAATTTTTTAATAAAGCATTTTTACAACAATAAATTAACTTTGAAAGGATGATATGATTATGAAAAAAACAATCTTTGTACTTGGAGCAGGCAACGGATGTGGAAACAGAGTAGCCGAAAAATTCGGAAATAACGGTTTCAGAGTAATTCTAATGGCAAGAAATGCAGAACATCTTGCAGCTTATGAAAATGAATTCAAGGAAAAAGGGATAGAGGTTTATACAAAAGTAACAGATGCCTCTAAACCTTATTCCGTAACAAAGACCTTTGATGAGTTAAAGGCACAATTTGGCACTCCTGATGTGCTTTTCTACAATGTCGGCATTACCACTCCCGATTCAGAACTTGAAACAGATAAAGATGTAAACCTTCTTATGAACCGTTATATGGTTGATGTAGCAGGTGCATATCATGCAATTCAGCAGGTACTTAGCAAAGAATTTGCTCAAAAGAAAGGAGCAATTCTTGTAACCGGCGGCGGTCTGGCAATGTATCCAATGTATGAATATCTTCCTTTATCCATGGATAAAGCAGCCCTCAGAGCAATGTGTATAGGTTTACATACTGAGTTAAAAAAGCAGGGTATATTTGTCGGAACCGTTACAGTTACCGGCATCATTGCCCCCGGGGAAGCCTGTGATCCTGTACTGCTTGCAGAAGATTTTTGGAAACTCTATACAGAACGTAAGGAGTGTGAAATCATACACTAATGAAACAATCACTAACAAAGGGATCTCCGTGGAAAGGAATTTTATCTTTTGCCTTCCCTGTATTCATGGGATTATTGCTTCAACAGTTTTATAATACCGCAGATACCATTATTGTAGGCAATTTTTGTGGTGAAGCTCCTTTAGCCGCCGTTGGTGCCTGCGGAGTACTTACAATGGCTTTTCTTGCTCTGGCAAACGGTTTTTCTTCCGGAACAAGTGTAATAATCGCCCAGCTTTTTGGTGGAGGAAAAGAAGAAGAAATGAGGCGGCAAGCATCTTCTTCCCTTCTTGTAATGCTTGGTATGGGTGTTATTGCAACAGTTGCCGGAGTATGTATCAGTCACTTTGCTCTTAAATATATCCTTGCTACTCCTGAAAGTCTGATCTCTATGGCAGACACATATTTTAAAATCTATGCTCTCGGGCTTATTTTTCAATTCGGCTATAACATTATTTCTGCTATACTTCGTGGAATAGGCGATAGTAAAGCAACTTTATATTTTCTTTTAATTGCAAGTATAATTAACATAGTCCTTGATATTGTATTTGTTTACAATTTTCAGATGGGTGTGGCAGGTGCAGCAATTGCTACGGATATAGCTCAGATTTCTTCCTGTGTGGCAGGATTTGTTTATATGATGAAAAAATATCCTTTATTCCGTTGGAAGCTAAAAGAGTTTACTTTTGAATGGTCATTGGCAATTCTGTCTTTAAAAAGAGGATTTCCTATGGCTTTACAGCAGTTGATTGTGTCAGGCGGTTTCGTTTTTATTCAGCGTGCCGTCAACAGTTTTGGTGAAGCAATGACTGCGTCCTTTTCTGTAGCACAAAAGATAGAAACATATATGACGCTTCCTGCAAATGCACTTATGACTACACAGGCAACATATACAGGACAAAATATAGGAGCCGGGCAAATAGACAGAGTAATAACAGGTGCAAAACATACAGTAATCATCTCTGAAATTATTTCAATTATAATTTTAACAGTAGCTTTTATATTTGCAGAGCCAATAGTAACATCATTTGGTTTGCAGACAGAAGCAATCGGTTATTGTACCTCTCATGTCCGTTGTGTTGCCATTTGCCTTATACCATTTGCTTCTTATTTCCCATTTTTAGGCTTGTTTCAGGGAGCAAATGACGCATTATATTCTACATTTGTTGCCACAAGTGCCCTTGCAGTTCGAGTAATTTCAACTTATATATTACAGGAAATACCGTCAATCAGTTATCATATGATTTGGTGGAATATGCTTTTTGGCTGGGGTGCTGGCTGTATTATTACATGGACGCATTTTCTTCGCGGAAAATGGAAAGAAAAATCAGTAAGTAAAGTTCATTTGTAACCTAATATAAATAGTTTATTTTGAGGAAAAGAAATGGTTAATCAGTTAATGCCGATTTTCCCCTGACACTGGAAATGAAACAGTCCCAGAAAATTCAAATATTTTAAATGTTTTAGTTTTCAAAGGACTGTTTCTTTTTAATTCCCGACAATGTTTAGAGATTACTATTTACCGCCAGCCTCTTGATTTTTATAAAACAGATCAAATTAATTACATATCTTTTTCAGACATCAATGTGACACTAATCACAGTTATAATGGCTATATATATAACACATATTATTACAAAACTTACATACCCATTCTCAAGCATCTGCTGAGGCGAATTTGAATTCATACCATATGCCATTAATGAATACGGCCATATATGCCCTAATCCCTTTGCCAGAAAAACCAGTCCCGTAAAGCCTCCTCCAAAGGCAATACCTACAGGCAGTGCAAAACTTTTTATAAATATTGAAATCAAAAGCTGTATTGCAGCCATAACTATACCTCCAAGTGTACCAAAACCACACCAGACTATGATTTCCCTTATTGGAACAGCACTGCTTATCCCTGCAATTTTACCTGATAAAACAAACAGAATACCGATCCATACTTCACTTATCAGCACCATAAAAGATACCGCAATAAGCTTTGCTATAAAAATCATTCCTTTATTTACAGGCATTGTAAGCACCTTATTCCAGTTATTGTTGTTGTATTCAATTCTCATAATGTAAGAACAGTAAACTCCAATCATAACAGGAAGAAAAAAGTAGCATGTAAAAAGTGTGTGCTGTGTCCATAAGCTGTACCACTCACTTTCAAGAATATCTATATTTGCAATATAATTAATTGTTCCAAATAAAGCAGGTATTACAGGCATTATTATAAAAGCTAGCCACACAGGAGAGCGGCGGAGTTTCATTCTTTCGGCTTTCAATAATCTTAACATCATATTATCAGACCTCCTTTAAAGTAAAAAGCTTTCTTCCTGCAAAATAAAGTATTATTATGACAATAACCACTGCCGTAAAGAATGCCAGGTCCAAATCAAAATAATAAAAATCATATATTCTTGTTTCTCTGTCCCAGTTAAGCCCCACAAACTGTAATGCACCGTAATGTCCCCATATTATCAGTTTTCTAAGGAACGGTAACTGAGGAAGAAACATTGAAAACAAACCTAAAAATTCACCTGTCACACCTGCAAAAAATGATATTGCCTGATTTTTAAACAAAAGTGACAATGTATGCTGTACTATGTATATTTCAATCGTAGGCACAAACGTAAAAAGAGCACAAAGCAGATAAGACTTTATGGGAAATACTCCGCCGAACCCTTTTATGAAACCGAAAGCAATTACTGCTGTATACTGTATCACAAAACATACGGCAATAACCAAAATACCGTAAATGAGCTTGGCATTATAAAGCTTTTTCTTTTCAGTCATACAGCATATTAATTTAAGCATGCTTCCCTTGTGTTCAATATCACAAAGTCTTGATGCAACAACAATAGCAAGTATTGGCATAAAAATTTCATTTATTAAAGGGAGCCGATATAAAAATGCCATCCAGCCCTTTTCTATACTGTCGGCATTAGAATATCCGTATAAGACCCAGCACAGTTCCAGAATAGTTATAGCAATGGCTGTTATAAGTACATATCTTCCCCTTGTTTTCTTATACTCACATTTTAACAGACTCATCATAAACTTACTTCCTCTCCTGTCAGATTTATAAATATTTCTTCAAGGCTCTTTGTTCTGTCCGTCTCATGGAGATTTTCAAGTGTTCCCTGATACATCATTTTCCCGTTTCCTATTATGCCTATATTATCGACAATAAGATCAATTTCAGAAAGAAGATGGCTTGATATAATTACAGTCATACCATATTTCTTTGGCAGTGAACGAATAAGCTCCCTTATTTCCTGAATTCCTGCAGGGTCAAGTCCGTTTGTCGGCTCATCAAGTATAAGGAACTTTGGAAATGACAGAAGAGCCGAAGCCAGTCCCAGCCTTTGTTTCATTCCCAGAGAATATGCAGATGTTTTTTTACTTTTCTGTTTGTCAAGCCTTACAATTTTAAGAACTTCATCAATATTTTTATCAGGTAAATCAAGCATAGTTGCAAATATTTTTAAATTTTCTCTTGCTGTAAGATGTCCGTAATAAGATGGTGATTCTATAAGAGAACCTACATTCTTCAATATTTCAATTCTGTTTTTTGAATTAAATCTTTTTCCGAATATGTCTATTTCACCTTTTGTCTGATGAACAAGCCCAAGAAGCATTTTAAGTGTTGTAGACTTTCCCGCTCCGTTAGGTCCCAAAAATCCGTATATTGTTCCTTCTATCACTTCCATATTCAAATTGTTTACAACGGTATTTTCTCCATATTTTTTTGTAAGATCATATGTTTTTACAACTTCATTCATTTTATTCACTTCCTTTCCTGTTTACAGTATAATTCTAATACAATTGCCTGTCTTTAAACTTAATTCAACCTTACATAAACCTTAAATTTGATCAAAATTCAAAATACAGCTTTTAATAAAATTATTTATATGTTATAAATATAATAGGTGATATATATGGACGAACTAAAAAACAAAAAAATACTAATTGTTGATGATGAAAAAGAGCTTTTAAAAATTATAGAAAGTGCTCTTTTTAATGAAGGATTTTTTAATATATACAAGGCATCAGACTGCCGTCAGGCAGTTAATATAGCAAAGGAACAGCCCATTGCCCTCTTTATACTTGATATAAATCTTCCCGACGGCAACGGCTTTTCACTTTTTAATGAACTTCGGACTTTTTCTCAGGCACCCGTTATTTTTCTCACAGCAAGAGGAGAGGCTGATGACAAAATACATGGTCTTGGACTTGGTGCAGATGACTATATTGTAAAGCCATTTCTTACAAAGGAGCTTATACTCCGTATAACAGCCATTTTAAGAAGAACATACAAAACAGCTAAAACAGAAACAAAGATAAGTCTTTCGGACAAAATAATAGATTTAGAAACAGCCTGTGTAATTTATAAAGGGAAATCAACACCTCTTACAGCAAAGGAATTTATATTGCTTAAAAAACTATTGGAAAACAAAAATAAGATAGTGACAAATGATTCCCTTGCAATGGCTGCATGGGGTGATGAATATTACGGATATGAAAATACACTTATGGTTCATATAAGAAGATTACGCAAAAAAATCGAAGAAGACCCATCTTCTCCCAAACACTTAATTACCGTAAAAGGACTTGGATATAAACTGGTGATAAGAAATGAATAAAACAGCTTTAAAAATTTTTACTTACTTTATTCTGACATCTGTAATAATTTCAACTATTATGCTGTGCATATATTTTGCAGGTTTCGCCTTCATAGCAAATGATACATTTTCAAACAGCAATGACAGTTCACCTCGCCGTATTCTTAACAGTATTTCAGAAAATATAAGCACTGCCGGCGGAGAAGTTTTATTACAGAATGACATAAATATTCCCGGCAATATTTGGTGTATCTTATTAAATGAAGAAGGCAATATTATATGGAGCATTAATAAGCCCGATGATATACCTGACCATTACACCATAAATGACATTGCAAATATGACAAAATGGTTTTTAAATGACTATCCCGTATATGAAAAAGCCACAGATCACGGACTTCTTGTCCTTGGCACACCTAAAAACTCGGTAGGAAAATATGACATAGAATATTCAATGGACTGGTTCAACACCCTTCCTCAGAGAATTTTGTTTATATTTTTAATTAATATGGGGCTTGCAGCCCTCGTTGCCTGTCTGGTAGGAATAAATTTATACCTTAAAATAAACACTCTCACTAAAGGCATAAGGAATATGAGCAGTGAAAAACCTGTCAAATTAAAAGAAAAGGGAATATTTAAGGAAATGGCAAAAAATATAAATGAAACTTCAAGAGCTATCGGCAGTAAAAACGAAGCACTTGCAAAGAGAGATGAGGCACGTTCAAACTGGATATCAGGCATTTCCCACGATATACGCACACCACTTTCAATGATAATGGGATATTCCGAATCCCTTGAAATCTCTTCTGAAATAAAGGAATGTGACAGAAAAAAAGCTGAAATTATTAAATTTCAGAGCCTAAAAATAAAAAAACTCCTTGAGGATTTAAATTTAATTTCATCTCTTGAATATGATATGCAGCCATCACGAAAAAAGCCTGTAAAAATATGTCCTTTGATAAGAAATGTAGTATCGGAAATTATAAACAACGGACTGTCAGATAAATATTCAATAAGCCTTGATTTAAGATATGAACCTGCTTTAATTTCGGGAGATGAATTTCTCCTTGAAAGAGCAGTTTTTAATATTATTAACAACAGCATTACCCACAATCCCAAAGGCTGTGAAATAAACATAAGTGTGTACAGGGAAAAGGATAATGTATACTTAAAAATATCGGATAACGGGATAGGCGTACCCGATAATGTGCTTAAAAACATAAACATTATGCCCAAAACCGCCCATGGAATAGGGCTTCCCCTGTCCTGCCGAATTTTTACAGTCCACGGCTGTAAATTTACTGCCGAAAATAAAGACGGTTTTTCCGTTTTGATCGAATTTCCTTTAAAATAAAAAATCACCTATACAAAGAAAACGTCGGCTTAAATATCTTTTTAAGCCGACAGTTTTTGCATTTAAATCCAATTCATATAAAGACTTAAAACTTTATAAGTCCTCTTTTATACATCTGGTCAACAGCTATAATAACACCTATTTTACCATGGAACCATGTAAGTCCGCCCTGCATATAAACATTATATGGCTCCTTCATAGGTGCATCTGCACTAAGTTCAATTGATGACCCCTGCACAAAAGCTCCTGCTGCCATTATAACCTGTGAATCATATCCGGGCATATCCCATGGCTCAGGCTTTACATAGCTGTCAACGGCAGCTCCTGCCTGTATTCCCTGGCAAAAGGCAATAACATTTTCAGGTGTTTTCATCTGTATTGCTTCTACAATATCAGGTCTTTCCTCGTCAACTTTCGGCATACATTCAAAGCCAAGTTTTTCAAATATTCCTGCGGCAAATACAGCAGTTTTTAAACTGGCATTTACAACATTGGGAGCAAGAAACAGCCCCTGTATAAGGCTTGTTGTAATTCCCAGACTTGGTCCCACTTCTCTTCCCATTCCGGGAGAAGTAAGTCTGTACGCTGCATTCTCAACACATTCCTTTGTTCCTGCAATATATCCGCCGACAGGTGCAAGCCCGCCGCCCGGGTTTTTAATAAGTGAGCCTACCATCATATCAGCACCTACATCTGTTGGTTCCAGTTCACTTACAAATTCACAGTAGCAGTTGTCAACCATACATATAATGTCACTTCTTACTCCTTTTACAATTTCTATTATTTTCTTAACTGTTTCAATACTAAGGCTTGGTCTGTACTCATAGCCCTTTGAACGCTGTATTTCAACTATTTTTGTCTTATCTGTTATCATTTTGGGTATGTTTTCAAAATCAACGGTACCGTCAGCGAGAAGAGGCAGTTCTCTATAAACAATGCCATGTTCAACAAGGGAACCTTTCACTTTTCTCTTGGCACCTATTACCCCTTCAAGAGTATCATATGGTGCTCCTGCCACACATAAAAGTTCATCACCATACCTTAAATTTCCAAACAAAGCAACAGTAAGAGCATGAGTTCCCGAAATTATCTGTGCTCTTACAAGAGAAGCTTCTGTATTAAAAACAGTGGCATATATATCCTCAAGCTTATCTCTTCCTATGTCGTTGTATCCATATCCCGTTGTGCCGTTAAAAGCAGTATCATTTAAGCCGTTCTTCTGCATAGCTCTCAGAACCTTATACTGATTAAATTCTGATATGTCATCAATTTCAGCAAATTTGTGCTTTACATTTTTTTCAGCTTCAAGACAAAAATCAAGTACCTTTTCATCAATTCCAAACTCTTTTAATATATAATCTCTTAACATTTTATTTCTCCTTGGTAATTTTTTCTGCAATAAACTCAGCGGCAGCCACGGCAGAGTCAAAATCATCCATATTTATCCACACACCGTCACTCTGATGCCTGAACCATGTTATCTGCCTTCTTGCAAAATGTCTTGTATCTCTTTTAAGTATATATACTGCGTCATCAAGGGAATATTCACCCTTTAAATAGCCTATTATTTCCTTATATCCCAGACCTTTCATTGATACAAGATTATCGGGATATCTTTCCATAAGCCATTTTACTTCATCAACAAGCCCGTTTTTTATCATAATGTCAATTCTTTTTTCAATTCTTTCATATAAACGTTCTCTGTCCATATTCAATATGAAGCTTTTGACATCATAGGCAGGCTCTCTCAGCCTTTCTCTTGCATTGTATTCGGAAAATTTTTCTCCCGTATCCCTGCAGTATTCAATTGCCCTTATGACTCTTTTTAAATTGTTGGGATGAACAGTTTCTGCATACTCAGGGTCAAGCGTCTTTAATATATCATGAACATATTCATTTCCCTTTTCTTCTGCCTCTTTTTCAAGTTCCAGCCGCATCTTTTCGTCTTTTTCTCCGGGAGTAAAGTCATTATCATATATAAGACCATTCACATAAAAACCCGTACCGCCAACAAGTATAGGCATTTTATTTTTTGCATATATTTCAGACAGAGCATTTTTAGCCATTTTCTGAAAAACAGCAATTGAAAACTCATCATCAGGATATAAATCATCTATTAAATAGTGCTTTATGCCCTGCTTTTCCTCCTCCGTCACTTTTGCTGTTCCTATATCCATATATTTATACACCTGCATAGAATCAGCAGATATTATTTCTCCGTCTATAATTTTTGCAAGTTCCACAGATACGGCAGTTTTACCGCAGGCAGTAGGACCTGCAATTGTTATAAGTTTTGGTTTCACTCAAACACCTCATTTCAAAATGGTATTATAATATATTTATTTATCTTTGTAAATAATTTTTACAGAAACAGGTTATAATCTTAATTATAAATAATACAAATCAAAACACATCCCCTTAATAATGTTGTAACAACTTGTAAAATTTTATTTCAAAATTTAATATAAATGTAATTGAAAACGTAACAAAAATGATGTATTATACTATTATGGTTATTTTTGTAAATTTTTGGAGGTTTAGTATGTTTAGTAAAGACATTGGTATAGATTTAGGTACAGCTAATACCCTTGTATATGTGAGAAACAAAGGTATTGTCATAAACGAACCATCAGTTGTAGCAATCGATACTACTACCAGAGAAGTATTGGCTGTTGGCAATGATGCTAAGGAAATGATCGGCAGAACGCCTGGTAATATCACCGCTATCAGACCTATGAGAGACGGTGCTATTGCAGATTATGCTGTAACTGAGGCTATGCTCAAGTATTTTATTACAAAAGCTTATCCCCAAAATCCATTTTCTCCAAAGCCAAGAATAGTTATATGTGTGCCTTCAGGAATTACACCGGTTGAAAAGCGTGCAGTTATAGAAGCGGCAGGCGGAGCCGGTGCAAAGGAAAGGCACATTTATATAGTTGAAGAGCCCATGGCAGCCGCCCTCGGTGCTGATCTGAAAATAGATGAGCCTGCAGGAAACATGATAGTTGATATTGGCGGAGGTACAAGCGAGGTTGCAGTTATATCTCTTGGCGGCATTGTAGCAAGCCGCTCTGTCAGAATAGCTGGTGATCAGTTTGATAGCTGCATTATTAACTATGTACGCTCTGAATATAAGGTTGAAATCGGAGAAATAACTGCCGAAGAAATAAAAATAAATGTCGGCTGTGCATATCTGGATATAAATACAGATGTTAAAGAAATAACTGTAAAAGGCAGAGATCTGGTTACAGGTCTTCCTAAAACTCTTACTATTAACTCACGTCAGGTCCAGGGTGCTCTTGCAGATTCCTTAGACATTATAGTTGATGCCATAAAACGTACTCTTGAGGACACTCCTCCTGAGCTTGCGGCAGATATAATGGAAATAGGTATTTATCTGACAGGAGGCGGAGCTTTGTTAAGAGGTCTTGACCGTCTTATAGCTAAAAAAACAGGTATGCCTGTTCACATAGCAGAAAATCCTTTGGAATGTGTAGTTAATGGTGTAGGAAAAATAATTGATGATGTCGATATAGTCAACAAATTGACTTCCAGCGACAAAAAAACATTAGCATAATGAAATACAGCAAGTCTTTCAGTCAGGCTATGACGCTGCATTTTCATACAAAGTATACTGAAAAGGTATGATGTTGTGAACAAGAAGTTTAAAGTTGTTTTCATTACATTAGCCGTGGTTTCCGTTGGATGTGCAGGATTTTCATATAACAGAAGTTCTCCCACAATTGCGGAAAATGCTTTCGGCTATATAATAACCCCTCTTCAGTCCTTTAATATCAGTATACCGGACTGGTTTGGCGGTATTGCAAACTATTTCAAAGGCATAAGCAGTTTAGATGCCGAAAACAAAGAGCTGAAAGCTGAGCTTCTTGAAGCCAGAGCAGAGCTTAACCGCTTAAAACTGGTAGAAAACGAAAACATTCAGCTTGAAGCTTTAGTAGAACTTCAGCAGGACTATTCTCAGTACTCCACAATAGGTGCAAAAGTCATAGCAAAAGATCCGGGCAATTGGTTCAGTTCTTTTATTATAGACAAAGGCACAAACTACGGTCTGGAAAAAAATATGGTAGTTATGAATGAAGACGGTCTTGTTGGAAAAATAAGTGAATGTGGATATAACTACTCTAAAGTAGTCTCAATAATAAATGACACCGATGCAGTCAGTGCCGAAAGCCTGAGAACAAACGACATCGGTTATGTAGTGGCAGATTTTTCGGGAGAGGCAAAATGTAAAATGCAGTATTCCGATGTAAGTGCCGATATTTTAGTAGGTGATGAAATTGTAACTTCTCACCTCAGTGAAATTTTCCCTGAAGGTATAAGCATTGGACATGTAAGCGAACTCACTGTAGATTCACAAACATCAATGCATTATGCTATTATAGAACCATCTGTAGATTTTTCTAAACTTAAATACGTTTTGGTTCTTGACACCTCTTTTGAAAAAGAATTTATTGAAAACACGACAACAGAGAGTGAGGAACAATAAAAAATGAGATATGTTTTTTATCTGATTGTTTCAGCATTAATATTTATATTTCAATCAACTCTCTGTGAATACATAGCAATTGCAGGTATTAAACCTAATTTTATGCTTATTTTTATTGTTTCCATAGCTTTTCTAAAAGGAAACGGTGAAGGTTTGCTTGCAGGAATAATAATGGGGCTGCTCCATGACTGCTATTTTGGACAGACCATAGGAAGCAACCTGTTTTTATATGGTATAATAGGTTACACTGTAGGCTGCCTTACAGATAATTTTAACAAAGATAATATTGCAGCACTTGTGTTGCTTACATTTATAGCAACACTCATATATAATCTTGGTTTTTATCTGCTGAATATTATTTTAAGGGGCTACACTACTTTTAATATATATATCGTTTTGAACATTCTGCCGGAACTTATATACAATACATTATTTGCATTTGTAGTTTATTTTATTATTTATACTTTAACCAACAGTTCTTTAAGCAGAATAGGACGCAAACACAGATTTTAATATAGAATGGAATGAAGTTATGAAAGGATTATTGCGGAATATAACAAAATTGGATAATTACCGATTATATATTATGCATGGAATAATTCTCATTCTGTTTTTTATTCTGGTGCTTAAACTTTTTTCACTTCAGATAGCAAAAGGTGAATACTTCAGCCAGGAAGTAAACAACACTACATTGAGAGAAGTGGATGTGGAAGCGGAGCGAGGTACTATATATGACAGGTACGGACGTCCTCTTGCAACAAATAATACAGCCTATGCTGTCTGCCTTGATCCCAGCGTAGGCGTGGACAATCTTAATACGGTTTTGTACGATTTAATAAACGTACTTGAAAAAAACGGTGAAAAAATAGTAGAAACACTTCCCATTACATCTTCACTGCCCCATGAGTTTTTATTTGACGGCAGTGAAAATCAGGAAAAAAGATGGAAAGAGAATATGAATCTTGACGAAGACTACACAGCAGAGCAATGCTTTAATGAGCTTAAGGAAAGATTTGAAATTGACGACTCTATAGACAACACAATGGCAGGTAAAATACTGGGGTTAAGATGTGCCCTTTACGAAAAAAGATATTCAAAATATGTACCTGTTACAATTGCCTATGATATTTCCGAAAAAACATTGACAACACTGAGAGAACAGGGATCATCTTTTCCCTGTGCCTTTATAGAAAATCAGACCATACGAGAGTATCCCTACGGAAAATATTTTTCTCATATACTTGGATATATAGGAAGTATTACCGATGAAGAACTCGAAGAACATTCAAAAGAAGGTTATTCATTAACTGATGTAATTGGCAAGGACGGCATAGAAAAGGCCTATGAATCAGAGCTGAGGGGAACCAACGGAACTCAGTATATTGAAGTCGACAGCTCCGGAAGAAGAATTACAACTATTGAAAATGAAGGTGTAAGTCCCGTTGCAGGAAATGACGTTTACCTTACAGTAGATGCAGAACTGCAAAAGGCAGCCTATGATGCTCTTGAAGATGCCCTTACTGAAGCTCAGCTCAGCAGACTTTCAGGAGGTGACTATGGGTATAGTGTAAGCGATGTTTTTGAATCAATGATTGAAAGTGACAATATAAGAATAAAAAATATTCTTAACTCACAGGAAGGTACAACCCAGGGAAATATAAAAAATTATATTCTCTCTCAAAACAGCGAAGCCGCAAATGATCTTGAAGAAGCACGCAGTATATTACTGAAAGGTTATGAAAACGGTTCTGTGTCAGGTTCACAGCTTTTAATAGCTATGTATGAACAAGGACTTATTACAGATGACGACGGTATAATAACACAGCTTAAATCAGGAACAATAAGTTCTTCGACTGCCCTTATAGAGAAAATGCGTTCACAGGAAATTACGCCTCAGATGACAGCAATGGATCCCTGTACCGGTTCCGTAGTTGTAAATGATGTAAATTCCGGTGAAGTACTTGCAGCAGTAAGTTACCCTTCCTATGACAACAATGAATTAGTAAACAGCTTTAATAGTGAATACTATTTAAGACTGCAAAATGACCCTACAACTCCTATGGTAAACAGACCTTATCAGGAGCCAAGAGCTCCCGGCTCAACATTTAAAATGATAACAGCTGCCGCTGCTCTTGAAGAAGGCGTTATAGGACCTAATACTACAATATATGACGAAGGTACATTTACAGAAGCAGGAAGACCATATGCCCGCTGCTGGATAGGTTCAGGCAGCGGTTCCCATGGCTATGTAGATGTTTCAGAAGCTCTTGAAGTTTCATGTAATTATTTCTTCTATACAGTAGCATATAATATGGGGTCAGATGCTATAACAAAACTTAATAACTATATGCGTGCTTTTGGACTTGATAATCCTACAGGTGTTGAAATATATGAACTTTACGATTCTATGTCGAACTACCCTTCTCGCATATCTTCACCTGAATATAAGGAATATATCACAAAGCAGAGATATGAAAATCCGTCATCTTCAGATTTAAACTGGAGTGCCGGAGATACAATAAGAACAGCTATTGGTCAGTCTTACAACAATTACACCGCTGCCACTCTGGCAAAGTATGTTGCCACTCTGGCAAACGGAGGTACCAGATATAAAAATCACTTTATGAGTAAAATTACCGACTCAGATGGAAATCTTGTAACCGAATACAGCGAGGTTATAGAAGAACAAATTTCTCTTAAACAAAGTACTCTTGACGCAATTTTTGAAGGTATGTATCTTGTTACAACAGGTGACAGTGGAACACTCAGAAATTCATTTACTGATTTCCCTGTTAATGTTGCTGCAAAATCAGGTACGGCTCAGGAATCCAGCTCAAGAAGCGAGCACACAACTTTTGTTGCCTTTGCACCATATGAATCACCACAGATCTCTGTAGCTGTTATGATACCATATGGCAACGACAGTTCTACAGCTCCCGCTCCTACTGTAGCAAAAGCCGTAATTTCAAAATATATGCAGCTTGATACCACCATTGAAAACAGAAGTTATAATACTTTAGTACGATAGTTATCACATTTTGTAAAAATATACATTAATTTTTGGATTTATTTTTCGTAAATTTTATGTATATTGTGCTATTATTAGTGTATAAATATATGTACTTAGGAGGATAACAATGAGTGAAGTAATTGTTGTAACATCAGGCAAAGGCGGTGTCGGTAAGACTACCACCTCTGCAAACATTGGCACAGGTCTTGCAATCGCTGGAAAAAAAGTTGTAATGATTGATGCCGATATAGGACTTCGTAATCTGGATGTGGTGATGGGTCTTGAAAACAGGATAATTTATGACCTCGTTCAGGTTATTGAAGGATCCTGCCGTCTGAAACAGGCATTAGTAAGAGATAAACGCTATGAGGGACTTTATCTTCTGCCTGCTGCTCAGACACGGGATAAAACTTCTGTTACTCCCGAACAAATGCAAAAACTTTGTGACAGTATTAAGGAAGAAGGCTTTGACTATATTATTATAGACTGCCCTGCGGGAATTGAACAGGGATTTAAAAATGCTATAGCAGCTGCTGACAAAGCAATTGTTGTAACAACACCTGAAATTTCCGCAGTGCGTGACGCTGACAGAATAATAGGTATGCTTGAATCAAACGGACTTTTAAATTCAACTCTTATTTTAAACAGAATAAGAGTTGATATGGTTGCCAGCAATGAAATGATGTCACTTGAAGATGTTGAAGAAATACTTGCAATTGACACACTTGGCATAATCCCTGATGATAAAAGCATAATAATATCAACAAACAAAGGGGAACCTGCAATTGCAAATGAAAATTCTCTTGCAGGTGAAGCTTACAGAAATATTGTCAGGCGAATAATGGGAGAAAATGTTCCTCTTATGGATATTATGCCCCATGCCGGAACAAGCCTTATTAATAAACTGTTTAGCTGGATACGCAGAGAAAAGGAGTGATATTATGAATAATAATAACTCCCCGGGAGCAATAGCAAAGGACAGACTAAAATATTTGATCTTAAAAGACAGAGTATCCTGTACTGATGAAACTCTTGATATGATAAAACAGGACGTAATAAAAACAATATCAAATTACATAGATATTGACAGGTACTCTGTCAGACTGTCCCTTGAACAGGATATCAAAAACAATAAAAATATAACATATATCAATATTAAAGCACCAATTAAATAAGAAGACAGGATGACTATTAAATGCGCAGGAAAATTTACAGCCTAGACTATGTACTTATATTTTTTGTCTTAGTAGTATCAATAATAGGTATTATTACAATAGGAAGTACAACACAGATAAATGTCAACGGAATAGAAGGTAATTTTTTAAATCAGATACTCTGGCTTATTACCGGAATATTTCTTATGATTTTTTTCACATTCTGGGACTATAAAAAAATCGCAAAACTTTATATTCCCATTTATCTTTTTAATTTACTCCTTCTTATACTTGTACTTTTAATAGGAAGTGAAGACAGGGGAGTTCGCCGCTGGATATTTGGTATTCAGCCTTCCGAGTTTGCAAAAATATTTACTATAATTTATTTGTCAAAACTTGTTGACAAATTTAAAGAAAAGATTAATAATATAAGTATAGTAGCACTTCTTGCTGTTGCTGTAATTATACCTGTAGCACTTATTAAAATGCAGCCTTCTTTATCTGCAAGTATGGTTTTGCTTGCTATATTTATTACAGAAATGTTTATGGGCAATATAGGCTCAAGGTATATTAAAATTGCTTTAATTATAGTAATTCCTGCAATTATAGTTGTATATTTTGATGCTATAAGCTCAGAACACAGAATACTTAGCTTATTCATGAGTGATTATCAGATTTCAAGAATAGTTGAGTATATCAATTCAGACTTTTCAAGTCCTGATTTCTATCAAACCAAAAATTCAATCTGGGCAATAGGTTCAGGACAGCTTACAGGTAAAGGTCTGTTTAAGGGCACAATAAATCAGCTCAGCTATCTTCCTGATTCCCACAATGACTTTATTTTTTCTGTCATAGGTGAAGAATTTGGATTTATCGGCTGTCTTATTGTACTCATATTTATGTTTGTAATTATAAGCAGATGTATTAATATTGCTATTAATGCGGAGGATTTTTTGGGGACACTTATAGCCGGAGGTGTGGCAGGAATGATAGCCTTTCAGACCTTCGTTAACGTAGGCGTTGCTACCGGTCTTTTGCCTAACACAGGTATGCCCTTTCCTTTCTTAAGCTATGGCGGCAGTTCTATGTGGGCTAATATGATTGCTATAGGATTAGTATTAAATGTGGGTATAACAAGACAAAAAAATATTTTTTAGGGGTGATTAAATGAACATAGCTTTAGTTGCAAATGACAGTAAAAAAACTTTAATGGAAAATTTATGTATTGCATACAGACATATACTTATTAAACATGACTTGTATGCAACAGGCACAACAGGTCTGCTCATTGAGGATACCTCAAGCCTGCCTATACATAAATATTTAGCCGGGGATCTGGGCGGCGAACAACAGCTTGCTTCTCAGATAAGCAATAATGAAATTGATTTGGTAATTTTTTTAAGGGATACATCTTACCCGCCAAAACATCCTACAACAGGTGCAGCCGACTTTAGCTCAGCCCTCAGGTTATGCGATATGCACAACATACCTTTGGCAACTAATCTTGCAACAGCTGAAGCTCTTCTTCTTGCTCTTGACAGAGGAGATCTTGACTGGCGTAATCTTGTGAGAAATGACAACAATTTATGATAAATAAACTATATTTTTACTATTATATATTTATTAATTTTATTTTGTTCATACTTATGGGCATCGATAAATTTAGCGCAAAACTTCATAAATGGAGAATTAAAGAAGCCACACTTTTATCAATTTCTTTATTGGGAGGCGGATTGGGTGGCTTTTTAGCTATGTTTGTTTTTCACCATAAAATAAGAAAAAAATACTTTACTGTTATCTTTTTATTTTCAATACTTACACATATCATAATTTACATTCTGATAAAAAAATAAGAGGTAACACACATATTGCACCTCTTATTTAAGTTCTATACTTTCTGATAAAAAGACTGTCCCGCTTAAATAACTTTAAGTTAGCCCTATCAGTTGGTCAGACACCTGTTTAAAATCCAATGCTAAATCAAGAGTAAAAGTAAATTTGCTGCCCTTCCCCTTTTCGCTCTCAAGTTCTATTGTCTGCTTATGTGCCTTTACAAATTCTTTTACTATTGCAAGCCCAAGTCCGCTGCCTGTTTTATCCATACCTCTTGAAGCATCTGCTTTGTATAGTCTTTCAAAAACTCTTGTCTGTTCTTCATCAGAAAGCCCTATTCCGGTATCTTCCACTGAAATATATGCCTTTCCATCTTTTATTTTTGAGCTTACGATTATACCGCCTTTTTCTGTGAATTTAACCGCATTGTCAACAAGATTATTTATAACCCTTCTTATTTTTTCAATATCTCCTTTCACACTTATCCTTTCACTTTCCGTTACCATTTTAAGATAAATATTTTTTTCGTCAACCCTGACTTTAATCAAATTAATCACTTCATTTATAACAGAATTTATATCGAACTCTGTTATATTTAAGGCATTTACCGAATTATCAAGTTTGTTTAAATCAAGTATGTTATCTGAAAGTATCTGAAGTCTTTCGGTTTCCTTATATATAATTTCCATGTAATGTTTATATTTATCTTCACTTATTGTTCCGTCAAGCATAGCCTGCAAAAAACCTCTTATTGATGTTATAGGAGATCTTAAATCATGAGAAATATTTGATATTATTTCCCTGCGTCTTTTTTCAAGACTTCCTAAATTTTCAGCCATTTTATTAAAAGTATGGCATAATTCCTTAAGTTCATCATTTGTATTATTCCGTATTTCTATTTTTTCTTCAAAATTACCCTTTGATATATATTTTGCAGCAGAATTAAGCTCTCTTACGGGCTTTATAAATTCACTTACAATCAGGTTTATTGATACAAATCCAAAAATAAAAGCCAGGAGCAGGAAAAATGCCACTATTATGTATATTTTGTTTATATTTTCTATAAGTTCACTCAAAGGTACACTTACAAAAACAATAGATTCAGCCATATTATTATAAATAATGGGATAGCACAATATATACCTGCTTTGAGAATAAATATCGTCAATATTTCCTTTTATCCATCTGATTTTGCCATTTAATATATCATCATATTCCGGAAAAGGAGCTATTTTGTTTTTAACCGATTCATTTAAAACATCTTTGGATTCAGCAATAACATTAAGATTTTTGTCGGTCATAAAAAAACTATAATCCATATATTTATCCAGTATAGCTATTTCGCTCTCAAAATAATATTCATCAAATACCTCATTCACATAACTTTGAGTATAAATATCCGAAATTTTCATTGCCTGATTCAGTAAATCGTTTTTTTGTTCACTGTAAAAATACCCTCTAAATATCCCTGTAAATCCCAAACTCAATAAAAAAGTAGATACCAATAAAACTATAATATAATAAGTGAATGTCTTACCAAATGCACTTTTAATTTTCATTACTTAAGAAAATCCTCTCTCTGAGGCGTAAATACATCTACCAGTTTGCCCTTAGGTGTAAGAACCTTACAGCTGTGCAAAACATTTGAAGGCATATATACAGTATCTCCTTCTTTTATTATCTTGACTTCATCACCTATTCTGAATTCAAACTCACCCTCTGCACAGTATGAAGCCTGTTCATGGATATGCTTATGTTCAAGTGCATCAAAACCATCTTCAAAGTAAACCTCAACGATCATTAAATTCTTGCTGTGTGCAAGTACCTTTCTGTAATTTTTGCCCGGAACAAGTGTTTCAAGCTCAATGTCAGCATTATAGAAAAAATTTGACATTATTATTACCTCCTTAAATTATGTTTATACATTGATTATAAATCAAAACAAAAAAAATTACAATACAACATATCTTAAAAATAACATATTTAAAAATAATAAACATATAAATTTATAAAGGGCTTGGTGTGTGGAGAATATGAAAAAAATAACAGAAAAACTTTCAGAAAAAAGTCAGTTTCCTCTTGAAGTAATATCCTCTGCCCCTAAGATAGAAATCACCGGAAACAATATGTTTTATATTGAAAACCACAAAGGAATTAAACTTCTGACCTCCGATGTTATTATAATAAAACTTAAAGAAGGTCTTTTTGTAATAGAAGGAGAAAAAATTTCCATACTGGAAATTAACAGAGAGCATATATATTTAACCGGAACTTTTAATTCATTTAGGTTTGATAAAATTTTGAGGTGATTTATATAAGCAAACTATGGAAATTTATTCAGGGTTATGTTATAATTTCAATAAAGGGTTATAATATAGAAAAGCTTATTAATAAAGCTGTGCAAACAGGCATTCAAATTCATAATATCGATAAAAAAGAAAATACTGCAAATATTACAGTATCTCCAAAAGATTTTAAAACATTGGTAAAGCTGTGCAGAAAATATAAATGCAAATCTAAAATTATCAATAAAAATGGATTTTATCGTATGCTCATATTTCTGAAGCTTAACCTTCTGTATCTTGCAGGACTTGTATTTGCTGTATTCTTTATATATCTTCTTACCCAACGGGTCTGGATAATCGATATTACTGGCAATTCTCAGCTCAGCAAGCTTTCTATACTGACAAGCTGCAGTGAAAACGGTCTGTATACAGGGTGCAGCAAAAATTCTCTTGACTTAAAAAAGATAGCAGAAAACCTTAAGCTTGAATATAAAAACATTTCATGGATAAATGTCAGCTTAAAAGGTGCAGCTGTACATATCAAACTTTCGGAGGATAAGCCTGAAACCGTTAATACAGCTTCATCAGAACCTATAAATATTGTTTCATCTGTTGACTGCCGTATAGCCTCTATTATTACAAACAAGGGTACACCTCAGGTCAAAAAAGACGATGTTGTAAAAGCAGGAGATGTTCTAATATCCGCACAGCTTGTTCCAAGCGGAACTGAAGAAAATCCCGTGACGGATATTGTTTCCGCAAAAGGAACTGTAAGAGGAGTTGTAACCAGGGTTTATTCCTTTACCGTGCCCTTTGAAGCCAAAGAAAAAAAATATACGGATAATGTAAGAACACAGTATACAATTAAGTTTTTCAATAAATCTCTTACACTGAATAAGGTCAGGGAATTCTCTCAAAGCGATAAGGCAACGGATATTGTACAGCTTAAGCTTGGCGAGAGCTGTCCTCTTCCCATATATATTGTAAAAGAAATCAACAAGGAGTATATTTTGACACCTGTTAAGAGAGATGAATCAACGGCAAAAAAAATTGCAGATAAACAAATCATTGAACATATAGTTCAAAATTATAGTACGGATTCAGACATTATTTCTGTAAAAACCAGATATAATACTGCAAAAAATACACTTCAGGTCAATGCTGAAATAATATCTGAAGAAAACGTCGGAAAAGAAATTCCATATGAAAATTCAGGAGGAAATGCATTAAATGGAACAACAGAAAATTCAAATATCAGCTAATATCATATCAGGTCTTTTCGGAAGCTTCGATTCAAATATAAAAAAGATTGAATCGGAATATAACGTAAATGTTATAAACCGCGGAGATGATATAGATATTATTGGAGAGAGCGAAGATATTGAAAAAGCTGTTAATGTAATTAATTCATTAATAAAGCTTATTGAATCTGGTGAATCTATTGATACTCAAAGCATTAACTATATTATAACAGAAGTAAACAACAACAATACCGATGAAGTAAATAAATTAAAAGATGACATAATATGTATGACAATAAACGGCAGAGCTTTAAAGCCCAAAACATTAGGTCAGAAATATTATATTGACTGTATAAGGAATAATACTGTGGTTTTTGGTGTAGGTCCTGCCGGAACAGGCAAAACATATCTCGCAATGGCTATGGCAATTACAGCTTTTAAAAACGGAGATGTAAACAGAATAATTCTTACCCGTCCCGCAATTGAGGCCGGAGAAAATCTGGGTTTTCTCCCAGGAGATATGCAGGATAAAGTCGATCCTTATCTGCGTCCCCTCTATGATGCCCTTTATGAAATAATGGGTGCAGAAACATTCCTTAAAAATATGGAAAAAGGAGCTATTGAAGTTGCACCCCTTGCCTACATGAGGGGAAGAACTCTTGATAACTCTTTTATAGTACTGGACGAGGCACAGAATACAACACCCGAACAGATGAAAATGTTCCTTACAAGACTTGGCTATAACTCAAAAGCCGTTATAACCGGAGACGTTACTCAAATCGATTTGCCAAAAGGCAAAAAGTCGGGACTTATTGAGGCTGTAAAAATCCTTGACAACATAGAAGATATTAAAATATGCAATCTTACAAATAAGGACGTTGTCCGTCATCCTCTTGTGCAAAGGATAATTTCAGCCTACGAAGCATTTGAAAAGGCTAAGGAAAAAGGTGAAGCATAATGGATGTTTTATTTGAAAATACAACAGATATAACAGTAAATGAGAAGCTTATTAATTCAGTTATTGCTGAAAGTCTTAAATACGAAGGTATCTCCGACAACTGTGAAATAAGCGTAACAATAGTTGATAATAATGAAATTCATTCAATAAATTTAAAACACAGAGGAATTGACAGACCTACAGATGTTCTTTCATTTCCCCTTATAGATTTTGAAAAGGAAACCCTTCCCCATGATGGTTCAAAAATTTATCTTGGAGATATAATCATAAGTATAGAAAAAGCAGAAGAACAGGCAAAAGAATACGGTCACTCCCTTGACAGAGAAATCGGCTTTCTCACTGCCCACAGTATGCTTCATTTACTTGGCTATGATCATATGTCTGAAGATGAAGAAAAAATTATGTTTAAAAAACAGGAAGAAATACTTAATAACCTTAATTTAAGGAGATAAAAATGGACGAAAATAAAAAGCTATACGAAATGGCATTAAAAGCCAGGGAGTTTGCCTATGCTCCCTATTCGGGCTTTAAGGTAGGTGCTGCCGCCCTTACAAGTGACGGCATAGTATTTTTAGGCAATAATATTGAAAATTCATCTTACGGTGCCACTGTATGTGCTGAAAGAGTTGCAATATTCAAAGCAGTATCCGAGGCAAAGAAAAATATTGTAAAAATTGCTATTGCCTCTGATACAGAAGATTTCACATATCCCTGCGGTATTTGCAGACAGGTAATAAATGAATTTATGCCTGAGGGAGAAATAATTTTAAGCAACGGCAATGAAATCAAAGTATATAAGGTTTCAGAACTTATTCCTCACGGATTTGAACTAAAGAAGGACTGATTATATGACATGGGAAGAGCTGATTTATTTATGTAACAACTGTCACGACTGCAATCTTTGCAAAACAAGACATAATGTAGTTGTAGGTGTAGGCAACAGAAATAGTAATATTTTATTTGTAGGTGAAGGTCCCGGATATTACGAGGATATGCAGGGAGAGCCTTTTGTGGGGGCAGCAGGACAGCTTCTTGATAAAATGCTTGCTGCCATAAATCTTGACAGAAGTATGGTTTATATTGCAAATATTGTAAAATGCAGACCACCTCAGAACAGAGATCCTCTCCCTGAGGAACAAACCGCCTGCATAAAGTATCTAAGACAGCAGTTTAAGCTTATAAGACCACAGGTAATAGTCTGCCTTGGCAGAATTGCAGCAAAGGCTATTATAGAACCTGACTTTAAAATAACCCGTGACAGAGGTAAATGGTATAACAAAAAGGGAACAGACATTATAGCTACATATCACCCCTCCGCTCTTCTCCGTGATGAGAGCAAAAAACCTGCGGCATGGCAGGATTTTAAAGCAATAAGAGATAAATTAAAAGAAATAGACGAAAGGTAAATAATATGAGCAATAAATTTCATTCAGGCTTTGTATCATTAATAGGCAGACCAAATGTAGGCAAGTCTACATTGATGAATCTTCTTATTGGTGAAAAAATTTCAATAATTTCAAGCAAGCCTCAGACAACAAGGAATAAAATACAGACTATACTTACAACCGATACAATGCAGGTCATATTTGTAGACACACCGGGTATTCACAAGTCAAAATCCAAACTTGGTGACTATATGGTCAAAAGTGCTGAAACTTCATTAAACGATGTGGACATAGTGCTCTATCTTATTGAGCCTTATGAAAAAATAAAGGACAGCGACAGAGCAATTCTTGAACGATTAAAAAAGGTCAAAACACCTGTATTTCTTATAATAAACAAAATTGATACAGTGGAGAAACCTGAGCTTTTAAAGGTTATTGAAAACTACAGCATAGAATATGACTTTGCTGAAATTATACCGCTTTCAGCCTTAAAGGGGAAAAATCACGAAACCCTTCTTGAAAATATTGAAAAATATCTTCCTGAAGGTCCTAAATATTTCCCGGAGGATATGATAACAGACCAGCCGGAAAAACAGATCGTATCTGAAATAATAAGAGAAAAAGCTCTCTATCTTCTTCAGGATGAAATCCCTCACGGCATTGCTGTTGAAATAACATCAATGAAGCACAGAAAGGACAAAGACATTACCGATATAGATGCTACAATTTACTGCGAAAAAGATTCTCACAAAGGTATAATAATAGGCAAACAAGGCTCTATGCTTAAGAAAATCGGTTCAAATGCCCGCCGTGACATACAGAGATTTTTAAGCGGACAAATCAATCTGCAAATATGGGTAAAGGTGAAAAAAGACTGGCGTGACAGTGATTTTCTTTTAAAGAATTTCGGTTATGATTCTAGAAATATTTAATGGCAATTTTTATACAGCATACATTTGACGCAGGAACAAAAACTAATACCATAAAGGAGGAATTCTTATGAATGATTTCTTATGGCAGATGTTTGAGAAAAGCGGCGATATAAGCTATTATTTGGCATACAAAAGATTTGGAACACAAGGAGCAGATGAAGATGAATCCGGAAAAAATACGGGGAATAATAATACGTGAAAATTTTTCAGGAGAATCCGATAAATTTCTAACTATATTTGCAAAGGACAAAGGCAAAATTTCTGTTTTTGCCAAGGGTGCGAGGAACACAAGGAGCAAATTCCTTGCCTCCTCCTCATTATTTACATATGGTGACTTCATTATACGTACTGTTACCAAAACCCCTACTCTTTTAACTGCCGATATTATAGAGAGCTTTTATAGTATACGCAGCGATTTTTCCGCAGCAGCATATGGTTCCTGCTTTGCTGAATTTATTGATAAAACCCTTATTGAAAAAGTTCCCGATAATAATGCCCTGCTCCTGCTTCTTAAATCTTTGCAAAAGCTTGCCAAAGAAAATGCACAACCAAGACTTACAGGCTGTATATTTCAGCTGAGATTTCTTGATATTCTGGGCTACAGACCCGATGCAGAAATTCTTTCATCATTGAGTGCAACAGGACATTCAGCTGCACTGTATATACTTTCCTCTCCTCTTAAAAAGGCATTTAATATATCCCTTGATATTGTATATATATCAGAGCTTGAAAACTTTATTGAAAAATATATAGACTATCATATGGATATAGAACTGAAAAGTTATAAAATAATCAAGGATTTGATATTGACAAATTAAAATAAAGTGATATACTTATCTTAAGTTAATAATGACAGCTGACATAAATGTTATTTATGATTAACTGCAATCTTCAGGGATTTGTGAAATTCAATACCGGCGGTAAAGCCCGCGAGCCTTATGGCATGATTCGGTGTAACTCCGAAGCCGACAGTAAAGTCTGGATGTGAGAAGATTATGCTTTGTGTAATTAATTCCCTGAGTTTTATTTAAACTCAGGTTTTTTATTTTTCGGAAATAAGCAAAACTGATTTCTGATACACAAATATTTTTATTGCAAATTTTTCCCTGTATTTATACAGGGATTTTTTATTTTAAATAAACAATTCCTGAAACCTAATAATAA
>CAZGIC010000013.1:0-25503 GCA_964526435.1 uncultured Lachnospiraceae bacterium
GACGCCTCGGTGACTTATCCTCGAAAATCGAAAACAAGCTTTCATTTTCTTCGGATAAGTCATATTATAGCACAATTCTGACACAGTGTCAACAAAATAACACCATTTTAATTTAGAAACTAAACATCAAATTTCTCTAATTGTAAATTAACTACAATTATGAGATTCGCATGCGTTATTTCCACATTTATGCCCTTCCCCATGACTATGATGACTACATACTGTGTCAGGATCATAACTCATATTTCCGGTCAAAAAAGACTTAACCTGTTCATCAACATTTCCACTTACTCCCGGAAACAATCTAATTCCTGCCTCATCAAGAGCATTTCTGGCTCCTCCTATACCTCCGCATATAAGGGTATCAACACCGGCTTTTACTAAAAATCCTGCAAGTGCACCATGTCCCTGACCATTGGTATCTATAATTTCTGTTTTTAAAATTTTTCCATCTTCAACATCATAAATTTTAAACTTTTCAGTATGACCAAATGCTGAAAAACCTGTCCATTATCATATGTTACTGCAATTTTCATTTTATCAATCTCCCTTTTATTTTTATCAAATTAATAGTTTCAAATCTCTGCCATCTATAGTTTGCTGCAAATAACGGACTACACGCCGCATATGCTGCACAGTCTGTCAGCTTTCATTTTAAATAAATAATTTCTGTTAATTAACTGTTCAAAACAACTATAAACCATCCTTTAAATTATAAAATGAATTAGGTGCCTTTTATGGCACCTAATCATTACTTTAATTCACTTGTTTTTAACCAATCCTGGTCATCATAGTCCTTATTTTCACCAACCATACCCCATATAAATGTGTATGCCTTAGTACCTACGCCACTGTGAATAGACCAGCTTGGAGAAATAACTGCACTTTCATTCTTCATAACAAGATGTCTTGTTTCATCCGGCTTACCCATCATATGGAACACAACATTGTCCTCATCCATATCAAAGTATAAATAAACTTCCATACGTCTTTCATGAGTATGACATGGCATAGTGTTCCAGTTAGAACCGGGATCAAGTTTAGTAAGACCCATAGCTAACTGACAGCTGCCGTATTCAACACCATCTCTTTCAGAAAGTCTTGCAAATACCTCATCATGAATATACTGATTGATAGTTCTTTTGTTACAATCCTCAAGAGAACCCATAGGCTTATGGTTAGCATCATCATAGCTTATAAGAACTGTAGGATAAGCCTTATGAGCAGTAGCAGAATTCATATAGAATTTAGGAGGATTTGCAGCATCTTTTGCCGCAAATGAAATTTCCTTAGTACCCATACCAACATAAATAGCATCACCGTTATTTACAGTATATTCCTTACCGTCAACAGCTACAATACCGTCACCACCAATATTTATAGCACCAAGTTCTCTTCTTTCAAGGAAATATGTAGCTGCAAGCTCCTTGCTGCCCTCAAGCTTTAAAGCTTCAGTTGTAGGAGTAATACCACCGAATATAATTCTGTCGTTATGGCTGTACACAAGCTTCATTTCCCCCGGCACAAAAACATTTTCAACTAAGAAATGCTTTCTTAAAGTTTCTGTATCATAGTGCTTAACATCTTCATAGTGATTAGAATACCTTACTTCTAAATTCATTTTATATAGCCTCCGTTTTTAAAAGGGCTGAAGGCTTAAAGCCTCCAGCCCCATTGAAATTATTATTAAAATAAATTTTCCAAATTTTCAGATTATCTCTGAACTCTTCCTGAACCGTCACAGTTCTCAACTTCACTTCTTGTAACAAGGTTGAAGTCGCCAGGAATTGTATGCTTAAGAGCAGATGCAGCAACAGCAAAGTTAAGAGCATCCTTCATATCCTTGCCGTCCATAAGACCACAAATTAAACCACCTGCAAAAGAGTCGCCGCCGCCAACTCTGTCAACGATAGGCATAATATCAAATCTGTTTGATCTGTAGAATTCTCTTGTCTTACCGTCCATAATACAAGCAGACCAGCCATTGTGAGAAGCAGAGAAAGATTCTCTTAAAGAAGAGATAACATACTTAAAGTTGAACTTATCACACATCTGATTGAAGATGTCCTGATAACCAGCCATTTCAAGCTCACCTGAAGTTACATCAGTATTACCTGGCTTGAAACCAAGAACCTTTTCAGCATCCTCTTCATTACCGATACAAACATCAACATACTGCATAAGGTTAGTCATAACCTTCTGAGCCTTTTCAGAAGACCAAAGCTTCTTTCTGAAGTTAAGGTCACAAGAAACTGTAACACCCTTAGCCTTAGCAGCCTTACAAGCAGCCTCTGTAACTTCAGCAGCTATATCAGAAACTGCAGGAGTAATACCTGTAAAGTGGAACCAGTCAGCACCTTCAAAAATAGCATCGAAGTCAAACTGATCAGCAGTTGCAGTTGAAATTGAAGAATGAGCTCTGTCATAAACTACGTTAGAAGCTCTCATAGAAGCACCTGTCTCTAAGTAGTAGATACCAAGTCTTTCACCACTTTTAACAATGTGCTTAGTTTCAACACCATACTTTCTTAAAGCAGCAATTGCACACTCACCAATAGGATTATCAGGTACAGCAGTAACAAATTCTGCTTCATGACCATAGTTAGCTAAAGAAACAGCAACATTAGCCTCGCCGCCGCCGTAATTAATATCAAACTCGTCAGCCTGAATAAATCTTTCATTATTTGGTGTAGATAATCTTAACATAATCTCACCCATTGTAACAATCTTGCCCATTGGATTAGTCCTCCTTAGATTTTATAATTTTCATTATGTATATATACATAATTTCTATATGTAAATTATAACATAATTGATTTTACTTTTCAATAGTTCTTTTACATTTTTTACAATAATATTTCATCTATATTTCAATATATAAAACCGTTAATTCCTTGAAATTCTCCTCTGAACAAATTTTACAATTTCCACAGCAGGGATTATACATACACCCAAAGCGATAGCAACAACGTATTCATGAAGTTCAACACTTGTAAATTCAAAAGCAGAAGCCAGTAACGGAACTTCACAAACAACAGTCGTTGCAATAAGTGAACAAATAGCAGCAATTATGAGCACCTTATTATGAGAACCCAACTTAAAAATACTTTCTCTCTGAGAACGCATATTAAAGCTATGGAAAATTTCCGCCATAGACATTGTAACAAATGCCATTGTTGTTCCGTCTGCACTGTCTGTAATTGCCCAGTTTCCTGTTTCCATATAATGACCAATAAAGTATGATGCCATAACAAGCACAGTAACCAGAATACCCTGATATACAATATCAAATCCCATACCGCCGGCAAAAATTCCTGCTTTTGCATCACGAGGGTTACGCTTCATAATATTCGGTTCAGCCTTCTCTACACCTAAAGCAAGTGCAGGGAAACAGTCAGTCACAAGATTGATCCACAGCAAATGTACAGGCTGCAAAATAGTAAATCCCATAATAGTAGCAAAGAAAATACTTAAAACCTCACTCATATTTGAGCCTAAAAGGAACTGTATAGCTTTACGTATATTGTCATAAATACGTCTGCCCTCTTCAACTGCACCTATTATTGTAGCAAAGTTATCATCTGTCAGTACCATATCCGCAACATTTTTGGTAACATCAGTTCCCGTAATTCCCATTCCTACGCCAATATCTGCTGATTTTATAGATGGAGCATCATTAACGCCGTCACCTGTCATAGCTGTAACATATCCTGCTTTTCTCCACGCATTTACAATACGAGTCTTGTGCTCAGGCTTAACACGGGCATAAACACTTATACTCTGAAATTCCTTTTCAAACTCCTCATCACTCATTTCATCAAGTTGTGAACCTGTTACAGCATGAGTATCATCTGTAATTATATTAAGCTCTTTAGCAATTGCAACAGCAGTGTCAATATGATCTCCTGTAATCATAACAGGGCGAATACCCGCTCCCCTGCACTCAACAATAGCATCCTTTACTTCAGGACGCACAGGATCTATCATACCGCTAAGTCCTACAAAGCAAAGATCTTCTTCCAGATAATCTGCATCAAACTTTTCAGGTTTTTTATTCCATATTCTTTGTGCGCAAGCAAGAACACGCAGTGCCTTGTCCGCCATTTTCTTGTTAGCTGCTATAATTTCTCTACAGTATTCTTCTGTCATAGGAAGAACTTGTCCGTTTTTAATGTAATGTGTACATTTTTTAATTACCACATCAGGGGCTCCTTTTGTATACTGAACAAATTCATTCCCGTTTATATGCACTGTTGACATCATCTTTCTTGCTGAATCAAAGGGAGCTTCACCGCAACGTTCAAACTCAGCTTTAAGTTCAATCTTTCCCAGTCCCAATTTCTGTGCCCATATCACAAGTGCCGCTTCGGTAGGTTCCCCGGTAACATTACCTTCATCATCTATCTCAGCGTCATTACATAGTGCCATTGCCGCTGCAAGAAGCTTTTCATCGTCACCGAAGAAATCCACAACTGTCATTTTATTTTGTGTCAGTGTTCCCGTTTTGTCTGAACATATAATCTGTGCACAGCCAAGAGTTTCCACAGCCGTTAATCGGCGGATAATAGCATTTCTTTTTGACATATTTGTTACACCAATTGAAAGAACAACGGTAACAACTGCCGCAAGTCCTTCAGGAATAGCAGCAACAGCAAGTGACACAGCTATCATAAAGGAATTGAGCACAAACTCAAAATCAAGACTTCCAGCTTTTATTACCTGCACCGCAAAAACAATTATACAAATTCCAAGAACAAGCCATGTTAAAATTTTTGAAAGCTGATTTAATTTAATCTGAAGCGGAGTCTGACCTTCCTCAGCTTTCTGCAATGCATCGGCTATCTTTCCCATTTCTGTATCCATTCCTGTAGCTGTAACAACAGCAGTACCTCGGCCATAAACAATAGTGCCGCCCATATAAAGCATATTTTTACGATCACCAAGAGGCACATCTTTCTCACCGTCTTTAAGGTTTATAATATCAATAAACTTTGTAACAGGAACAGACTCCCCTGTAAGTGCAGCTTCCTCAGCTTTTAAACTTGCACTTTCAAGTATTCTTGCATCTGCCGGAACAGCATCTCCAGCCTCAAGATGAATAATATCACCCGGAACCAGATCTTCACTTGGTATCACCTTGATCTTTCCGTCACGCATTACTCTTGATGTCCCTGCTGACATTTTCTGCAGGGCTTCTATAGCTTTTTCAGCTTTGTTTTCCTGATACACTCCAAGTCCTGCATTTATAAGTACAACCGCCAGTATAATTATAACATCGGCAAAACTGTCATTTTCAACAACAGCCAAAACACCGCTTATAGCAGCTGCAGCAAGCAAAATAATAATCATAGGATCCGCAAGCTGCTCAAAAAATCTCCTTATTAAAGATTTGCCCTTTGCCTCTTTCAATTGATTTTTTCCATTTTCCTCAAGCCGTTTTTGTGCTTCAGAAGAGCTAAGTCCCTTTTCAGATGAATTAAGCTCCGACAAAACCCTTTCTTTGTTCTCGCAATAATACCTCATTTAATTTTCCTCCTCAGATAATTCCCGTAATAAAAATTTCAATACCAATAGCAATTAAAATAACGCCGCCTAAAATTTGTGCTTTATCAGAAAGTTTAGATACAACTTTTTTACCTATTACAAGTCCAAAAAGACAGACTACAAAAGTAACTGCAGCAATAATGAGAGATGCTGTAAGTGCCATAAGCCAACCATAATCTGCAATTGTAAATCCTACTGACAATGCGTCAATAGAAGTTGCAATACCTTGTATAAGCAATGAAACTATACCTAAACTCGTTATTTTATCATCTGAATCTTCGCCACGGATCCCTTCAATAAGCATTTTACCGCCAATATATACAAGCAGAATAAGTGCAATCCATGGAATGAACTTTTCAAAAGCATTAAAATACTGTAAAATTGTATGTACACAAACCCATCCCGTCATAGGCATAAATGCCTGAAAAAAAGCAAATACACCTGCTATAGCACACATTTTTTTCTTTTTCATTCCGGGTTCATTCAAACTGTTAGCTATTGATACCGAAAAAGCATCCATAGTAAGTCCCACACCAAGCAAAATGCTGTTGAAGAAAAACATAAAACTCCACTCCATTAAACCACCTCCTTTCTTCATCAAAATAATAAAAGACTCAGGCATAACCAATAGGCCATACCTGAGTCTGATTTTAACAAAAATATAAGACTCTATGTATAGCTCCACAGTTATACATGAGTCTCGCAATTTAAAACAAGCCAGACAGAAACACTGTCAGGATGTTGACTTGCTACACAAAATATGTGCTTGCTACTCCCTCACAAAAAAGTTGCTTCGTTTATTATACTATTTCTAACCATAAAAGTCAATAAAAAATAAAATTTTTAGCAAAAAACTTCCAAAAACCTCAAAAATACATATAATCTTATGAATTTTACTGGAATTTCTTCCAATATTCTTCTATTCTATTATTTTCAACAGCATTAAGGTAACTGTCAGCTATATCAAATATTTCACTTTCATCTCCAATTAAAAACTTTGCTTTATCGCCCTTTCCTTCCACATTTTCTTTTCTGACCGGACTTTCAAGCCATTCTCTGAATTCGCTTTCCCATTTATCCGCTCCTTCTTTACCTATTTCATCATAGCACATCATTTCTTCTTTTACTTCATAGATAAAATCATCAATATCCATTCTGATCATCTTTATCGCCTCCCAATAATTTAAGTCCAAAATAATCATAACCCATTTTAGTTACAACTCTTCCTCTCGGTGTCCTCTTAATAAAACCCTGCTGTATTAAATAAGGTTCATAAACATCTTCAATTGTTTCTGCTTCTTCGCCGATTGATACGGCAAGAGTTTCAAGTCCAACAGGACCTCCCTCAAACTTTTCAATCATACACTTAAGCAGATTTTTATCAATAATCTCAAGACCATTTTTGTCTACTTCCAATATATCAAGACTATCCTTTGCCACCTGCTCAGTTATAATTCCATCATATTTAACTTGTGCAAAATCCCTTACTCTTTTCAGAAGTCTGTTTGCTATTCTTGGTGTGCCTCTGGAACGTCTTGCAATTTCAACTGCACCTCTGTCATCAATTTCAATATCAAGAACTCTTGCCGAACGCTTTACAATTGTTGCAAGTTCCTCAGGCGAATAAAGCTCCAACCTGTTTATGACCCCAAACCTGTCCCTAAGCGGTGCAGTTAAAAGACCGATTCTCGTTGTAGCCCCTATTAATGTAAATTTGGGCAAATCAATTCTTATGCTTTTTGCATCAGCACCCTTGCCTATAACTATATCAAGTACAAAGTCTTCCATTGCAGGATAAAGAACTTCCTCTATAAGCCTGTTTATTCTATGTATTTCATCAATAAACAGAATATCCCCCTCATTCAAATTATTAAGTATAGCAGCCATATCTCCTGGTCTTTCAATTGCGGGACCGGACGTCGTCCTTATATTTGCATTCATTTCATTTGCAATTATATTTGAAAGTGTTGTCTTTCCAAGTCCCGGAGGTCCATAGAGGAGAACATGATCAAGGGGTTCTTCTCTCTGTTTTGCAGCCTCTATATATATCCTCATATTTTCCTTGACCTTATCCTGTCCTATATATGAGTCAAGAGTTATGGGACGCAGACTTTCCTCTATATTAAAATCCTCTTTATGTATACCCGGTGCAGTTATTCTGTCACCTGTATCCAAAATTTTCCTTTTTTCCATATCCTACTCCTAAAGAACCTTTAATGCCGCACTTATTATTTTAGCACTGTCCATATCTGCTGTATATACTTTTTCCACAGCCTTTGCAGCCTCACTTCTTGTAAATCCAAGGGTCACAAGCCCTGCAATGGCATCATTCTTTTCATCTCTGTTTTCAATCACTGAATTGGTGCTTATTTTTACATTATCACTTTCAGCTGAGCCTATATTATTCACCTTATCTTTAAGCTCAAGTATAATTCTTTCAGCAGTTTTTTTGCCTATACCCTTTCCAACACTAAGGGCATTTTTATCCCCATAGCTTATAGCCAGTACAATATCTTTGGGTGAAAGAGAATTTAATATTGCAAGTGCACCTTTAGGACCTATGCCACTTACTGTAATAAGCATGTTAAACATATTAAGTTCTTCCATATTTAAAAATCCATATAGCTGCAGAGAATCTTCCTTTACATCCATATATGTAAATATTTTGACTTGATTATTGATATGAGGAAGCTTATATACCGTTCCTCCTGAAACAAATACATTGTATCCTATACCATTATTATCAATAACTATACTGTTTTCACCAATATATACCAGTTCACCCTTAATATAGCTTATCATAATTATCTCCAATCAATAAACATTTGTTCGGTTATTAATATTATAAACCAATACCAATTCTCTGTCAATATATTGCTTTTAAATTTTAGTTCAATTACATTTAAGCCTATTTATAAATCAGACAAAACAAAAAGCTATGAAAACTTACTGAATTCATAGCTTTTTATCTTTATTTTAAATAAATTTTTATTTATAATGCCTTTCTGTAAATTTCAGCTATTTCCTCCTGTGTAAACACAACAGGGTTATTAGCAACACCGGCAGCAGAAACTTTCATACAATTTTCAGCCATCCATGGTATATCTTTTTCTTCAATTCCAAGGTCAGACAATGTACACTCAAGGTCTATTGCTTTTAAGATTTCTTTTACCTTCACTGCACAATCCTCAGCCTTAAGACCACCCATAGCCTTTGCAATTTCAGCAAATTTTAATATATCACCCTTATATGATTCTTCAATTATAACAGGTGTAAGGGCAGCCAGTCCCTTACCATGCACTATATCCTTTAATCCGCTTGCAGGATGCTCCATACCATGAGCAAGAGTAACTCCCGCAGTATTTATCACCATACCGCCTATTGTACTTGCAAGTGTTATTTTATCCCAGCCTTCCATATAATCGTAATCATTATATACTTTAACCAGATTATCTGCAATAAGCTTAATAGCATATAAACTCAATGCATCTGTAAAAGGCTGAGCAATTTTTGATGTATATGCCTCAATGTTATGGCAAAGTGCATCAAAACCAACAGAAGCAAGTACATGTTTTGGCATAGTCATCATACACTCAGGATCAACTATTGAAACCTTTGGTATAATAGCGTTACAGCGTAATGACTTCTTATCACCGTTTTCAGGATTTGTAAGCACAGCAAAGCCGTTACCCTCTGAACCTGTACCGCATGTAGTCGGAATTACTATAATAGGCAGTGCATCGTCACTTCTTAATTTATTGAATATATAATCATTAATATCACCCTTATTTACTGCCAAAAAAGCTATACCCTTTGCACAATCCATTATGCTTCCGCCGCCTATAGCAACAACCATGTCACAGCCTTTTTCATTTGCAAAGGCTGCTCCCTCTTCAGCAGTTGTTGTAAGAGGGTTTTGCTTAACTTTATCAAATAATTCTGTTTCCATTCCCTCTTTTTCAAGAGCTGATTTTACTTTGTCATAAAGTCCTGATTTCTTTGCACTGCTTCCGCCTGTAACTATCAGTGCTTTCTTTCCGTAAGCCTTTGCAAGTGTTCCTGCATCATTTACTTTTCCTCTGCCAAATACAATATTTACAGGCAGGTAATAATTAAACATTACTTCACCTGCTGCATCCAAATTAGTCTTTACCATATCCGCACCTCTTTCAACATTATATTATTAATTAAAACTTACTTATATTAGTCCTTCACAGACCTTTCAACATCATATGTATTATCCTTAATTACATCTTAGTTGCAGCTGCCTCTGTATTTTCAAGTTCTTCTACTGCAACATCAATATGTGATGCAAATTTATCCTTATACTTAGTTTTACAGTATACAGCAAATAATACACCAAGTATACACCAGCCGCCTACCATAAGCCATTCCTGCCATACAAGAGAACATCCTGAATTAGGTATCATATACATAACTACCATTACACCTGACATTAATACTGCAAGCACACCTATTATTTTGTAATGCTTAACCTTATATGGTCTTTTCATTTCAGGATTTTTACGTCTTAAAATTATAAATGAAAGAGAAACCATACAATATGCAAGACAGCATCCGAAGTTACCTGCATCAACTATCCACACAAGCATACTTCTTCCTGCAAAAGGTGCAAGTATTGAAAGAATACCTATTAAGTAAAGTGCATTTACAGGAGTCTTGTTCTCTTTGTGAAGTTTTGCAAATGGCTTTGGTATCATATATGACTCAGCCATTGAATACATGGCACGGCTTCCGCCTATAAGAAATGAATTCCAGCTTGTAATAATACCGCACATACCACCTATAATAAGCACTTTAGCCATTACAGAACTATTAAATGCCTTAGCCATAGCATCAGCAGTTACAAGTCCGGAACCGCTCTGAGATGCCATAATTTCATCACTGCTTAATGTATATCCAACAGCAATTATAACAAGTGCATAGAAAACAACTGCAAGAACAATAGATAATATAAGAATACCGCCTATCTTCTTTAATGGAACATTTATTTCTTCAGCTACCTGTGGTATAACGTCAAAACCAATAAAGAAGAAAGGAGTAACAAGTCCAACTTTTATTGCAGACATAACTATATCTGAACCTGTTTCACCTGCAAACATCTGACCCTGTAAATTAGATGCATCACCTGTAACTGCAGATGCAACAACAAGAAGGATTCCCGCAACACCTATTATTACAGTAAGTATTGTCTGTATTATGGCTGCTGTCTTTACACCTTTAATATTTATATATGTCATAATCACAGAAAAAACTACAGCCACAGCAAGCCATGAAGCATAAATATCAAATCCTGCCACCGTATAAAGATAACCCTTTAAAAACTGGGGGTAGATGTATTGTATAATTGTAGGCAATGCACATGCTTCAAAGCACACAACACTGACATATCCCAGTATAATAGCCCATGTACATATAAATGAGCCTATAGGTCCCATTGCCTTGAAACTGAACACATGCTCACCACCGCACTGAGGCATTGCTGCTGTAAGTTCACTATAAGTAAGGCCTACAAAGAATATCATTAAACCGCCGAGACAGAAACCTATAGCAGCACCCAAAACACCGCCTGAATTTATCCAGTCACCTGTGGAAACTACCCAGCCCCAGCCTATCATTGCACCAAAGGCCATTACCAGTATATCCCACATACTAAGCACTTTATTAAATTCCGATTTTTTCTTTTCCATAATTCCAAATCCTTTCTGAAAACGATACAAAGGCGTCATAGCAGAGTTTTATCACTCTGTACAACGCCTTTGTTGTCTTATCAATATTTTTTTTAATACTCAAATCTGAGTTTTATCTTTTGGCAATGTTTTCACTTAGCACACTACTCTCATTAAAAGACTTATTTTCCTGCTGCTTCTTCCACAGCTTCTTTAATAATTGCAACAGCCTTGTCACAATCAGCTTCTGTAGCTATAAGAGGTGGTACCATTCTGATTATATTTGTACCAATAGCTGTAATAAGGAGCTTTTTATCAAAGCACAGATGCTTAACATCAACACTGTTTACACCATCAAATTCTACACCTACAAGCAAGCCCTGTCCTCTTACTTCTTTAACATGAGGAAGCTTGCCAAGTTCTGCCATAAAGTATTCTCCAACTTTCTTTGCATTATCTGCAAGATTGTTGTCAAGCATTTCATTAATTGCCGCAAGTGATGCTGCACAGCATACAGGATGTCCTCCGAATGTTGTTCCATGAGAACCCATTGTAAATGCTTTAGCTACTTCTTCTGTGGCACATATTGCACCAATCGGCATTCCGCCGCCCATACCTTTTGCCATAGATACTATATCAGGTTTAACACCATAATTCATATATGACATTACAGCACCTGTTCTGCACCAGCCTGTCTGTACCTCATCTAAAAGAAGAAGTATTCCTTTTTCATCACAAAAATCTCTGAGTCCTTTCATAAATTCCTGAGTTGCCGGATTAACACCGCCTTCACCCTGTACAGGTTCTATCATAATACCTATTGTATTTTCGTTACATGCGTCCTTAAAATCCTGTAAATTATTGTATTCAGCATATGTAAAGCCGGGAGTCATATCACCAAAACCAATCTGACATGCATTATCAGGCTGTCCTGTAGCACTCATTGAACCAAAAGTTCTGCCATGGAAAGAATTTTTAGCTGTTACTATATTGTACTTTTGAGGACCATATTTTTCAACTCCATACTTTCTTGCCATTTTAATCATAGCTTCATTTGCTTCAGTACCTGTACTCTGGTAAAATATTTTATCCATACCTAATGTTGTACAAATTTTTTCAGCAAGGAGTGCCTGAGGAACTGTATAAGGATAATTGAATGTCTGCATTATTTCCCCGGCCTGTTCTCTTACTGCAGCCACAACCTTTTCATTACAGTTTCCTACTGAATTAACTGCAATTCCTGCATAAAAATCAAGATATTCCTCACCGTTTTCGTCATACATATACATACCCTTAGCGGTATCTGCAAGAAAATCAAATCTTTCATAGGTTTCAATCATATATTTGTTAACCTTATCCTTAATGTCCTGTGCTGTTAAACCTGTTTCCTTTAATTTCATTGTGATATCCCTCCATCATGCTTAATTATTTAATAAAAAAAGACAACAGTACCTTTGTATCCCAAAAGCACCATTGCCTTTATGTTCATTATTTTGAACAACTCTATAATATCATAGCTGCAATAATTTGTCAACAGTTTTTTTAATTTTTTATTAATTTTGTTTTTTTCCTCTTTTTATGCCGATTTTTACACCAATTTCGTATTTGTTTTTGTATTTATTCAAAAAAAATCAGCTGATTTGTTTAACAACCAACTGATCTCTGTTCATTATAAAGAACTCATTTCAAGTAACAATTTCAGCACACAACAAAAAAAACCCAAAAACTCAAATGATTATCTGTATTATTGCTGTATTTATGTAAGCTTGTACATTCAAATCTGAACACATCTTCCTTTGTTACTTTGTAATCCGTTCCATTAATTTCAACTGACAATTCCCCGTCAATTACAGCAATATATTCTCTGGTATTTTCACCATGACCTCCGCTTACATACACATTTCCCGGCTCAATATCAATTCTGTATATTTCAACTTTTTTGTTGTCTTCATAGGGAAAACAGGTAAGTACTCTGTATTTCCCTTCAACCTCCTTTGTAGGGATAAGTTCATTTATTTTTACCATGCAGGCTTCCATAGGCGGTGTACTTATAAGCTCATTAAATTCTATTCTCAAACCGCTGCATATTTTGCCCAGCACATTAATAGACGGATTTGCCTCCCCCTTTTCTATCTGATGGAGCATACTTTTACTTACACCTGTCTGTTCTGATACAATATCAAGGCTCATTCCCTTTGATTTTCTTATCCTGTTAAGATTAACTGCAATATTATGTGACAAATAGTCCATTTTATTTCACCTCTGTACATGATAATATTTTTCTTATATATATCGCAGCAAGAAATTCAAAACGTTTTTCCTGACTATCAAGATTATCTCCGCCAATTTCCTTTATCTTGTTAATGCGATAATTTATTGTATTTCTGTGAGTAAACATAAGCTTTGCCGTATCTGCAAGAGAGCCCCCCGTCTTTATATAGTAATACAGTGTATCAATAAGGCTTCCGTTATGATTTTTATCATATTCTTCAAAAACACTGAGTCTTTTAATATAAAATCTTTTCAGTAATTCTTTGTCCTCCACAGCAAATATAAGTCCGAGTAATCCCATATCATCATAAAATACCACATTTTCATCAAGCACCTCAGTTGCTTTTAGTGCAGCCTCAGCCTGAGTCTTAAGCAAAGAAAAACATTTGTATCCTGTTTCCCTTGAGCTTACGCCTATTTTAACTTTTTTCTGTTCACCACAGTCTGCGATTTTTTCTGCTGTTTTTATGCAGTCACTATCATTTGCTGTTATAACAAATATTCCCGATTTACACTCTACTACATGACATTTAATATTTTCCCTGTTCAAAATATTATTTATTTTATATTGTGCAAATATTCCCGATACATTCATTACTCTGTATTTGGAACTATCATAGAAACCGTTCATTTCAAGTGTATTGGCATAGTTTTCTCTTTTATCAGGTGCTTCAAACGCATATTTAAAAGCATCTGCCAAACTGCTTCTTATACTTTTATCCTTAATAAGCTTTCCACACAATTCCTGCATCAGATCTGTAATATGAACTCTCCACGGCATTGTATACAACGGAAAATCATTTTCAGCACACATAGTCAATATATCATTGCTTATTTCATCATCACATATATATTTTCCCGTATTTATTATTATTCCGGACATACCTCTGTTTATAAGTGCATATATAAAGTCATATACAGAAACCCCGCCTGTGGTAAATAATCCTGTAGTAATAATAAGCTGATTGCTGTTTATAAAATTAATGTTTTCAATATCTTCAGCAAGATAAATCCATGTAACAATTTTGTGGGAGCATACTTCTGAAATATTTTTAATATCGTATTTTTTTAAACAATTTTTTAAAAGAGTATCTGTTGTATACAATAGTTTATTCACTCCTTTTTGGGATATGATTTTAGTATACCACTTATTTTTTTGTGCGTAAAGCACAAATTTTAAAATAATATTCGTTCTGATTAAACATTGATTTTTCAGTTGACTTATTTATAATTAACATATAGGCATAAGCAATGAGGTTTACCCTTAACAGCTTGTGCCTTTTTACATGTATTTTATTATTTACGGAGGTATAAATTATGCTTAAGGATTCTTTACCAAAAATTATTACAGATACTCTTCCGGGACCAAAGTCCGCAGAATTAATTTCAAGAAGAAAAGTTAATGTACCCGATGCCATAGGCTGTGTTTATCCCACAACCATTAAAGAAGGTGCAGGTGCAATGTTTGAAGATTTGGATGGAAATATTTTCCTTGACTGGGTAGGCGGAGTCGGTGTATTAAATATAGGCTACAGCCATCCTGAAATTGTAGATGCAGTTAAAGGACAGGCAGAAAAGTATTTTCACGCAATGCAGAACATAATTACTCACAGCGGATATATTGATTTAGCAGAAAAAATGAATGAAATTGTTCCTGTAAAGGGCGATAAGAAACGTACTTTCTTTGCAAACAGCGGTGCTGAATGTGATGAAAACGCAGTAAAAATAGCAAAGGCATTTACAGGAAGAAAAAATATTATTGTATTTTCAGGAGCTTTTCACGGCAGAACAACTCTTACTATGGCAATGACTTCAAAAAAGGCATATGCTAAAGGTATGGGACCATTCCCTGGCGGTATCTACAGAGCTGAATTCCCTTATTTATACAGAAAGCCTGCTGGCATGAGCGATGACAATGCTATGGATTTTTATGTAAACAGTATTTATAAGGTATTTGAAGAATGTGCTCCTGCAGAAGATATTGCAGCTATTGTTGCTGAACCTTTACAGGGTGAAGGCGGTTTCATTCCTGCACCTATTGAATGGGTTAAAGCAGTTAGAAAAATTTGTGATGAAAACGGTATACTTCTTATTGCCGATGAAGTACAGTCAGGTTTCTGCCGTACAGGACGTTTCTTTGCTTCAGAATACTGGAAGGAAGCCGGCTGTGCGCCTGATATTTTAACTTCTGCCAAATCAATTGCGGCAGGTCTGCCACTTTCTTCAATTACAGCAAGTGAAGAAATTATGCAGTCAGTACCAAAGGGAACTATCGGCGGTACATACTGCGGAAATCCTTTATCCTGTGCATCTGCATTAAAGGTAATTGAAATAATGCAGAGAGATAATCTTGCAGACAGAGCATGTGAAATAGGCAAAACAGTTACCGACAGATATATGAGCTGGAAAGAAAAATATTCATGCATTGGTGATGTAAGAGGTCTTGGTGCTATGATAGGTATTGAATTTGTAAAGGACAGAACTACAAAAGAACCTGATGCAGAACTTACATCAAAACTTGTAAACGAATGTGCAGCTAACGGTCTTATTATAGAAAGTGCAGGCGTTTACGGCAATGTAATCAGATTTCTTGCTCCTCTTGTTATTACAGATGAACAGCTTGAAGCAGGTCTTGAAATATTTGAAAATGCAATTAAAAAACTTACAAAGTAATTGACTATACATAATCAGTTTATAAGGTGATACTATGGAAATAAAAACCGCATCTTTAGAAGACTTTGATACTGCATTTGATTTTATCGTCAGCCTCTGGACATACAACACTTATAATAAGGAAGAAGTTTTTAAAGTATACAGCGAAGTTATAAACGACAAAAATTCATTTGCTTTCTTCCTTATTAATAACGGTAAATATACAGGATTTTGTCACGGCGATTACTTCAACACATTTTGGATGTCAGGTTTAACATGTTATGTATCAAGTCTGATTGTAGACGAAAATGAAAGACACAAAGGCTATGGCAAAGCACTTATGGATCATGCAGTAAAGCTGGCAAAAGAAAAAGGCTGTAAAGCTGTCATACTTGACTCCGGACTTCCGAGGAAATCTGCTCATAGCTTTTATGAAAATTACGGCTTTGAAAAAAGCTGTTATGGTTTTGAATTTATTTTAAACTAATATATTTTATATGTAATTAAACTATATTAAGTTTGTCTGTTTTTGTATTATAAAAAAATCTCAGGTACTTTATTTCACATCTGTACCTGAGATTTTTAATATAATTAATTATTTTACTATTGTAAATATCCTGAGCCGACGATATACTTAAAATGGTTCTACAATATTTGACGTGGTCATTATACTGTAATCCACATTATAGGCTCCCTTTTAAGGGAGCTGTCAGCCATAGGCTGACTGTTAGTGAAATTTGACAAAGTCAAATTTTGCGATATGAGGGTTTTATAAACCACGCTAGTTGACAAAGAACCCTTAAAAATCAGAAAACAAAAAGTTTTATAATAGCAGCTATAACAATAACAGCCCCTATAGCACTTGTTATAGTATATATTCCTCTTGACTCTTTGTCATGCTTTTCCTTAATCAGGTAAAAAAGACCGCCCAAAAACACCAGAATTCCTATAATTAACAAAACTATTGTAATAATCAATTTCTTTTCCTCCATTTCAATAACAAAGCTGAATTTACAATAACAATAACAGAACCTGCATTATGTACCAAAGCTCCCATAACAGGATTTAAAATACCTGTAATTGCAAGTATGATTGCAATGAAGTTTAAACCCATTGAAAATGTAAGATTGCATTTTATTGTAATCATCATTCTCTTTGAAAGACTGAGCAAGTGAGGCAATTCCTTAATATCATCATTTACAAGAACAATGTCAGCAGCCTCTGCCGCTATATCACTTCCAACACCGCCCATTGCAATTCCCGCATAAGCTTTTTTCAATGCAGGGGCATCATTTATGCCATCACCAATCATACATACATTTCTGCTTTCATTCTGATATTTATCTATAATATCAAGCTTACTCTCAGGCAGACAGTTAGAATATACTTCATTTATATTAAGCTGTGAAGCAATAGTTTTTGCTGCATTTTCATTATCACCTGTCAGCAATATGGAATTTACTCCTGCCTCTTTAATTCCTTCTATCATTTTCCCGGAATCTTCTCTTATAGTATCAGCAAGAGCTATAAAACCTGCAAGCTCATTATCCACAGCAACAAATATTAATGTACACCCTTTATCAAGATAAATTTCAGCCTCTTTTTTCTCTGTTTCAGAAATACTTATATTTTTGTCATCTAAAAAAGCTCTGTTGCCTGCAATTATATTTTTACCTTTAACACAAGCTTCTACGCCTCTTCCCGGAATCATTTTAAAGCTTTCAGGCTGAGGAATTTCTGAATTTATATTCTTTTTATAATGACTTATTACTGCCTTTCCGAGAGGATGCTCTGACCTTAATTCACTGCAGGCAGCATATGTATACAATTCCTCATCACTTATGCTATCTTTAAAACTCAATACTTTTTCAACTCGTGGCTTACCATAAGTAAGCGTTCCTGTTTTATCAAAAGCTATGTCTGTTACAGCAGCAAGTCTTTCAAGGGCATCTCCTTCCCTTACAAGGAAGCTATGCTTTGTTGCATTGCCTATTGCTGCCATAATTGCTGTAGGTGTCGCAAGAACAAGAGCACATGGACAAAATACAACAAGTATTGTAACTGCTCTTATTATTTCTCCGCTTACAAGCCATGTAATAGCAGCCGCACTAAGTGCAATTACAACTATCCACGTTGCCCACCTGTCAGCAATACCAACAATTTTAGCCTTTCCTGCATCTGCCGACTGAACAAGTCTTATCATTCTCTGTATAGAGCTGTCCTCTCCAACTCTCAGGGCCCTCATTTCAAAAGCTCCGAACTGATTTACAGTACCGCTTGATACTTCATCACCTTCATTTTTATCCACGGGCATTGATTCCCCTGTCATTACAGCCTGATTTATTGATGTCTGACCGGAAACAATTACACCGTCAACAGGAATAGTTTCTCCGGGCAGAACACGAAGTATATCATTTACCACTATTTTTTCAGGCTCCGTAATTATTTCCTTACCATTCACAATTTTTCTTGCAATTGGCGGTGTAAGATTTACAAGTTTTTCAATACCCTCTCTTGCCTTTGCTACAGTGAGATCTTCAAGAAGGGCTCCCAGCTGCATAATGAATGCAACTTCACCTGCCGCAAAATCCTCACCTATAATTACAGAAGCTATTAAGGCTATTGACACAAGTACATCAGCTTTAATATCAAACTCCGTCACAAGACCAATTATCGCCTCCAGTATTATAGGTACTCCACACAGCACTATTGCAAACCATGCCGCATCAAAAGGCAGTGGAACTAAATCAAATATGCTTATAGCAAGTGCTATTCCCGATACAATAAGAAATATAATATCTCTTTTTGTACCTCCCCATTCAAGTATTTTTTCAAGTTTATCCAAAACTTTCACTCCTTTCAAAAACATATACCCCTATAGGTATTATACCTATAGGGGTATATGTTTGTCAACATAAAAATAAAAAAACGGCTAAAATATTTAAATTCTAACCGTTTCTTTATCAATTCATATTTGCAAACCTTTCTACAGCTTTTGTAAAACTAGCTATTGTCTGATCCGCATCTCCATGTTCAATGCCATCCTTTACACAATGCTTTATGTGCCCTTCAAGAACGACCTGACCTGCCTTGTGCAAAGCAGACTTTGCCGCATTTATCTGAGATAAAATATCTTCACAGGGAACATCTTCATCAATCATTCTGTCAATAGCCTGAACCTGTCCTATAATTTTTTTTAACCTTCTGTGCAGATTATCTGAATCCATACACTGTCTCATTTTAACACCTCCCCATAATTTGCTTTATAAGCAAGTTTACAATTTACATATACCCTGCTGCCATTATCACCAAAGGCAGACTCACAGCAGAAAACAATGTAGATATTACATAAATCTCTGAAGCATACACGGCATTTTTATTATACCTTATGGCAAACATTGTACAGGAAGCCCCTACAGGGCAGGCGATTTCAATAATTGATGTCATTGTAACCACATCATCAGCTCCGAAAAGCTTAAGCAAAAATGCACAGACAACAGGAATAATTATAAGTTTTACAAGACATACATAATAAAGCCTGATATTCTTAAGTCCCTTAATAATATCAGATTGGGCAATTGTTACACCTGCAACAAGCATTGCAAGAGGTGTATTCATATTTGATATGTGATTAAATGCCTCACTTGCTTCTTTAAAAACAGAAATCTTAAAACAGAAACAAATTATTCCAAGTACAGCGGCAATTACGCAAGGTGAAAATATACCTTTTATTATAACCATTTTATCTCTTTTACCGGTCATAAGCATATACCCCTGTGTCCACAGCAGTATATTAAATACTGCAATATAAGAAGCAAGATAAAAAACACCTTCCTGCCCGAATAAAGCACTTATAATAGGTATACCAATAAACCCGCAATTAGAATATATGGCAGATACTCTTTCTATTTCAAAATCCTTTGCTTTTTTGCTTATAACTAAGTATGATATAACAATTGCAGCAATATGACATATAAAAGCAAAACCTATGCTTATCCACAGCTTTACAAACAGCTCATGAGTAAACTCCATTTGAAAACTCATAAATATTACAATAGGATTTACTATAAGCAAAAGCAGATCAGATAATGCAGAGTTTCCTTCCTTTGTAACAATTTTCGTCTTATATGCAATGATACCAACTATAAGTATGATAAACATTACAATCATTTTTCTGAAAGTAATAATTGCAAGATCCATATTATACTGCCTCCTGATCACTTTATTATATCGTCAAATTTCCCCTTTACAACTTTCACAAGATCCTTTGGATTTAATATTATCTGCGAGCCTATTCTTCCGCCACTTATAATAATTTTATCACGGCTTTCGGCACTTTTGTCAACAACGGTTACATATTGCTTTTTCATTCCCAGAGGAGTACATCCGCCTCTGATATATCCCGTAATTTTGTTAATATCCTTAACGTGTATCATTTCTACAGACTTTTCACCTACAGCCTTTGCAGCCTTTTTAAGGTCAAGCTCTTCAGCAACAGGAATAACAAAAACGTAGTATTCCCTGCTTTTTCCCTCTGTCACAAGGGTTTTGTATGACTGTTCCGGATCCTGCCCGTTGTGTTCAGCAACAGTAATTCCGTCAATAAATTCATCACACTCATATGTATTTATTTCAAATTCAATGTTATTTTTTTCGAGTATTCTCATAGCATTAGTCTTTATGTCCTTATCCTTTGACTTAGCCATTTTCAACAATTCCTTTCATAACATTTATACCTGTTTCAATTATATAATCAGGAAAATCATATTCCTTTGTATGAAGTCCGGGGTATTCCTCCCCGTCACCTATACCAATGAAAGCTCCCTTTGTTATTTTAAGATATTCGCCAAAATCCTCTGACCACCTGAATGGTTTATCCATTATAATAGCATCCAAATCTTCACAGCATTTTATAACTTTGTCAACAGACTCACTGTGATTTACAGTTGCCCCAAATTCTTCAATAAATTTAATTTCAAATTCAAGAGAATATTTTTCACAGCATTTTTTCACAAAATCACAAAGGCTTTCCTTTGCTTCATTATATTCATCTTCTCTTTCTCCTCTCAGAGTAATCATTACCCTGCCCTGACCTGCTGATGTTCCATAGGCTTCTTCACCTATTTCAACGCCTACAATTGTAGCAAGAACAATACCCTTATGCTCCCTTTCATTTAAGTTTTTTACACAGTCTATTATTTCCCCGGCAGCAAAAGAAGGATTTATTCCAATTTCAGGATAAGCTGCATGTGTAACCTTACCTTTCAGGCTAATTTCAATTCCCGTTGATGCACAGGCAAAGGTACCGTATTTCAAAAGAAGAGCATTTTTTCTGTATCCAGGAATATTGTGAAATCCGTATATCTCATCAATACTATTTTCTCTTATAAAATCAAGACAAATCTTACTGCCTTTTCCAGTTTCCTCAGCAGGCTGAAATAAGAAATAAATATTTTTATCAATATTCATTTTATCTGCTTCAAGTATCATACCGCAAAGCATTGCACAGTGCCCGTCATGTCCGCATTTGTGAGAAATCCCCTTATTGACAGAACAATATTCTATTTCAATACCCTCATCAATAGGCAATGCATCCATATCCGCCCTGAAAGCAATATTTCTGCAATTACTTCCTTTATATTTAAAAGCATAAAAATACTTTCCCTTGTCTGCAATTTCAAGGGAAGTATTTTCCTCAATAAAGCTTTTTATTATATTCATTGTTTCACTTTCACAGCCCGATAACTCCGCATTCTGATGAAGTCTGTGTCTTAAATCAACTATATTTTTCATAACCATTTCTGCCCTCTACAGCCTTATCTCAACTTTCTTATCCCTGAGCAAAACCTCATCCTCACTAACAAAGCAGTCATAGCTAAGAACATTGACTCCCTCTCTGCTGACTTCTCTAAGCTTCTCGGCAAAAGCCTTATGATTTTTTTCATTTGGCACAAAATAGTCTACATCACTCATCTGTACCACAAATATTACATAAGACTTATAACCTTCATGTACTGCTTTTCTAAGCTCATCAAGGTGCTTTACTGCTCTTTCACTTGGTGCATCGGGAAAGCTTACAACATTGTCATTTTCAAGAGTAACACCCTTAACCTCAATAAAAGCTCTTTCACTTCCTCTTTCCATATAAAAATCAAAACGTGACTTGCCATATTTATATTCTCTCTTTAAAAATGTTACATTATCAAATATAATTTTATTTTTTATAGCTTCCTCCACAACCTTGTTAGGTGCCTGAGAATCCATATTTACAAGCCTTCCGCCCTTGTCAACTGTCACAAGAGAAAATTTCGTCTTTCTTTCAGGATTTGTACTCGGCTCAAGGTAAACCCTTGCTCCTTCTGTCAGAAGTTCTCTGCATCTTCCGGTATTTTTAACGTGACACACTTCTTCTTTTCCATTAATTTCAACATGGGCAATAAATCTGTTGTCACGTTTTATAAATCTTCCTTCGACAATATTTTTATACTTCATTCTCTTATCTGACCATTGCCGTATATTAAATACTTGGTAGCTGTCAGTTCCTTAAGTCCCATAGGTCCTCTTGCATGAAGCTTTTGTGTGCTTATTCCTATTTCTGCACCAAAACCAAATTCATTGCCGTCTGTAAATCTTGTTGAAGCGTTTACATAAACAGCAGCAGAATCAATTTCCTGTAAAAATCTCTGTGTATTTGTATAGCTTTCACTTACGATACATTCGGAATGTCCCGTTGAATACTTTGTAATATGGTCAATAGCCTCATCAATACCCTTTACAACCTTTACAGCAAGGATATAGTCAAGATATTCTGTTGCCCAGTCCTCTTCTGCTGCATCTTTAACATCATTTACAACAGCCTTTACAGCCTTGTCGCCTCTTATTTCAACATTCTTTTCCCTTAAAGCTTTTATAGCCACAGGCAGAAATTTTTCAGCAATGTTTTCATGTACAAGAAGAGTTTCTGCAGCGTTACAAACTCCGGGTCTTTGAGCCTTCGCATTTACTATTATGTTTACAGCCATATCCATATCAGCACTTTCGTCAACAAACACATGACAGTTTCCTACACCTGTTTCAATAACAGGCACAGTTGAATTCTGAACAACAGACTGTATAAGTCCTGCTCCGCCCCTTGGAATAAGCACATCAATATATCCGTTCATTTTCATCATAGCAGTGGCACTTTCCCTTGATGTGTCTTCAATAAGCTGTACAATATTTTCATCTACACCAAGTTCACTTATAGTCTTTTTAAATACCGCTATAGTTGCCTTATTTGAATTTATTGCTTCTTTTCCGCCTCTTAAAATTACAGCACTTCCCGCTTTAAGGCAAAGTCCGAAAGCATCTGATGTAACATTAGGTCTTGCCTCATAAATTATACCTATAACACCCATTGGAACTCTCTTTTGCCCCACAACAAGTCCGTTTGGAAGAGTTTTCATATTTATTATTTCACCTATAGGGTCAGGAAGCTTTGCTATCTGTTCAAGTCCGTCAGCCATTCCGTAAATTCTGTCTTTACTTAAAGCAAGCCTGTCAATAATAGAACCTTTAAGCCCTGCCTTCCTGCCGTTTTCAAGGTCAGTTTCATTAGCCTTTAATATTTCTTCATAGTTATCCCTTAAAGCCTTTGCTGTCTTTAATAAAATCTCATTTTTTTCTGCTGTTGTAAGCTTCCCCAACGCTCTTTTTGCAGCCAAAGCTCTTTCACCGATTTCCTTTAAACCATTCATTTCAAACCCTCCTTAAAATTCTTCTGTCTGTAACAATTAGATCCATTTTCACGTCATATTCATCTTTTGGCACTCTGTCTGTAATCTGTTCCTCAAAGCATATCCCTGCTGCTGCTGCGTATTCATTTTCACTTAAATACTTATCATAATATCCACCGCCATAGCCTATTCTGTAAAATTCGCGGTCAAAAGCAAGTCCCGGAACAATTATAAGTGTATTTTTGTCGGAACTCACAATATTTTCAACATTGTATTCAGGCTCAGATATACCAATTTTGTTTGGTTTCAGCTCATCAAATGAATTTATTCTTAAGAACACCATATCATGAGGTTTTCCCGTCATATAAGGAACGGCCACTATCTTTTTATCTTCAAAGGCTTTCCTTATTATATTACACGTATTTATTTCACTTCCGTAACTTACAAAAGTAAATATTTTATGAGCATTTAAATATACATCACTTTCAAAAAAATCCTCTGTTATATTGCCTCTCAGTTTTTTTCTTATTTCCTTAAATTTTATTCTTGTTTCATTTTTATTCAATATTACCACCTACAAAAAGTGTACCAACTTTTTTACCATCCAATATATCATACACAACATCAGGATTATCTCCAGAAGCTATAACCATACTTACATTTTTCTTTCTCAGATATGCAGCAGCTTTAACCTTTGTAACCATTCCCCCTGTGCCAAGCCTTGAAGCGGAGCCACCTGCAAGAGAATAAATCTCATCTGTAATTTCAGGCACAGTATCTATAATTTCCGCATTTTTGTTTTTATTTGGGTCTGCTGTATACATACCGTCTATATCCGATAAAATTATCAGTAAATCGCTTTTTATAAGTGCTGCCACATAAGAAGAAAGTGTATCATTATCAGAAAACTCGTTAAACTCATCTGTAGAAATTGTATCATTTTCATTTACAATCGGTATAACATCCATTTCAAGAAGTCTGTTTATAGTATTAAATGCATTTCTTCTTTTTGATTCAGCATCAAATACGGGCTTTGTCAAAAGCACCTGTGCTATTTTCTGATTATATTCACTAAAGAATTTCTCGTACATCTGCATAAGGAGTCCCTGCCCCACAGCAGAAGCTGCCTGTTTTCCTATTACATCTCTTGGTCTTTCCGCTAGTCCAAGCTTTTCAGCACCTATTGCAATTGCTCCCGAAGAAACAAGCACCACATCTATACCCCTGTTTGTCAAATCTGTCAGCATTTTTGACAGCTTGTCTATTTTCTTTAAATTGAATTTGCCGTTGGGATATGTAAGCGACGTAGTCCCCACTTTAACAACAACTCTTTTGAATTCCTTAAGCTTTGCTCTGTACTCCATTTCTATTCTCCTGTCTTTTATACACTGATTACATATAAATATACCACATATTTTAATAAATTTCAATCAATTTAAAATAAAAAGCATCTGTTCTGTTATATATAAATAATTAGTTACTTTTAAGCATAAAAAACGAGTAAACATTGCTTTTTATTAAGCCGCAATAATATTTTCACTGTCCCCCCTGTCCTAAACCCGAATGTTTACAACCCTGAATATTTATGTTATACTGAATTCAGTTATTTCTTTCGGAGGTATGTATATGAA
>CAZGIC010000013.1:25603-30622 GCA_964526435.1 uncultured Lachnospiraceae bacterium
TGAATATTTATGTTATACTGAATTCAGTTATTTCTTTCGGAGGTATGTATATGAATAAGCTTAAATCAATTACAAGTGAAATAAGTAAAGTTGTTATAGGCAAAGAAGATGTAATAAAACTTCTAATAGTTTCAATAACAGCAGGAGGACACATTCTTCTGGAAGATATTCCGGGAGTAGGCAAAACAACCCTTGCCCTTGCCCTTTCAAAAACTCTCGGGCTTAAATATAACAGGGTGCAGTTTACTCCTGATGTAATGCCTTCCGATATTATCGGTTTTAATATGTATAATCAGAAAAGTCAGACTTTTGAATATGTAAAGGGGACAGCTGTCTGCAATCTGTTCCTTGCTGACGAAATAAACAGAACATCATCAAAAACTCAGTCAGCACTTCTCGAACTTATGGAAGAAGGCAAATATACTGTTGAGGGCATAACAAGGGAACTTCCGACTCCCTTTGTCACAATTGCAACACAAAATCCTTTCGGTTCAGCAGGTACTCAGCGTCTGCCTCAGTCACAAATCGAAAGATTTATTGTAAGAATGTCAATGGGCTATCCTGCACCCGATGCAGAAATTGAAATTTTAAAAGGTGCAAAAAGCAACAAACTTGATATACTCAATAATATAATAACAAGCGATGAACTCATTGAATACCGGCAGAAAGCAGAAAACTGCTTTGTAAAAGATAATATTTACAGATATATAGTTGACATTGTAAATGCCACAAGAAACAATCCATACATTTCTGTAGGCATAAGTCCCAGAGGAAGCATTGCAATTCTCAAAATGGCAAAAGCTAATGCAGTATATAATGACAGAGATTATGTCATTCCTGAAGATATTTCAGACATAATAATACAGACAGCAAGCCATAGAATTGAACTAAATGCAGAAGGTCACGCAAAAGGATTTACGGAAGAAAAGCTTATACTTTCAATCATTAAAGATGTTAAAATAAAAGGATGAATCAAATGAGAATATTTAAAACAGCGGTATATGCAATAATTCTGTTTATCGTTATTTTTATGTCTGTATATTTTAAAAGCTATTATCTGCTTACAGGTGCAGCATTACTTATTGCTGTCCCACTGTTCGATATAATATTATTTTTATTACCTGTCGGCAGTATAAAAGCTGAAATAAAAAGCAGTAAAACAGATTATATTAAAGGTGAACAAGCTGAAATATTCATAATTCTTAAAAGCACAAAACCTTTTCCAACATCAGGAGTCAAAACAGATGTAGTTATAAAGAACAAATTTTACAATGAAGAAAAAATTACATTTGAAATACCTCTGCCTGTATTTTTTGCAAGAAAAATAAAAATTCCCTTTAAAATCGACAAATCAGGAATAATAGAAATTTCAGTAAAAAACACAGAATATAAAGATATGCTTGGATTTTTTTATAAAAAATCGGATTTAAAAACAGTTTATACAATAATAGCTATGCCTTTAAAAGAAAACATAAGTCAGCCTGCCTTTGGCTCTATAGACTCCGATGAAATACCTGCAGCAAATGTTTATTTAAACAGCAGGGGAGATTTAAGCGGATACAGAGAATACCGTGATGGCGACAGAAAAAATAATATAAGCTGGAAGCTTTTTGCACGTACCGAAAAGCTTTTTGTCCGTGAATTTGAAAAAACAAGTGCAGACGAACCTGTAATTCTTTTTGATATGTGCATAGATAATATTGACAAAGCTCTTGATATTTTGTACAACATTGATTTTAGCAAAGGATATACACTTTTATGGCTGCCAAAAGGCAGAGAGGAATTTGAAACAGCATATATTTCCGATAATGAAACTCTCAGAAACAATTTATACCGAATATTCAGCTCACCGCCGGAAACAATCCCCGATAAGGCTATTTCGGAATACAGAAAACTTTACAGAGAAAACAAGGTTTTATATATCAGTGATAAAATGGAGTTATTGTAATGAATAATAAATCTATAACTTTAAATAAAAACACAGGTCTTAATATTATCCGGCCATCTTCCATAAGCGGAGGTGGTCTTATTATGCTGGTTATACGGGCTGTTATAAGTGCTTTTTGTTCTTTTGCCGTATGTTCTCTTATTTTCAATGGTTTCAGCATTGACTGTGACTACAGCTTAGTATTTAAAGCCGTATTTATAACTGCTTTTATATATTCTCTTTTAAGTATAAATATTATTATATTCGCTCTCGGCTATTCTTATGGAATTTACAGACTTTATGAATATATAACATCAAATATGGATTTTCTCAAAGATGTGTTAAAAATAATTGCAAACCAGAGTTATTCAGTATTTTCAAATGCACTTAATCTGCCCGATGCAGACGGTTTTAACATTGCAATATCCGATACAAATGCAGCTGCTAATTCTTATACCATAGTTATAACCGCAGTTATAACGGCAATTATGGTAATTATAGTCGTTAAATTCTGCTCAAAGTTACTTTATGCAGCAGGAACAGCAGTCCTTTTTTCCGTTCTCAGTTTTTTTGAATGTACAATTGACTATAAGTATATACTGTTTGTTTTAATAGGTCTTATTATGGTAACTGTTTTAGGATTAAGCAAAACAAAGTCTTTAAACTTAAATCCTCTTAAGCTTTTAATAAAAAGAAAGGACCATTTTAAATTTAAAGGAAACGTTATTTATATCTTACAGCTTTGTATTATTTCTGTAATAGTTCTTGCAGCTGTTACTTGCGGAATAAATACTTTTTATCCATATAACAAATTTAATACAGATTTTAGTGACCAATACAGTGAAAATATAAAGGTTACAGCAAGAGATATTGCATTTATGAAATATGCTGAATATAAAGAATTTACTTTGACATCAAATGTAAATATGGGACAACTTGGCTATATTGCTTATGTAAAGCCTGATGTCAAAACAAACGTATTCGGATTTGTAACAGAACCTGTAAGAGAAGGGAAAATTTATTTTAAAACATTTACAGGACAGGACTATGATTACAGATATAATGGCTGGAGCGAAGCATCTGACAATGACAGTATAATGGTTGAAGCTCTTAAAAGTGCAGGAGCCGAAGAAAAAAATTATATTATATATAATAACAGCAATGAGTTTTTTTCTCCATGTTACTCTGATCTTTCAGATAAAAGCTATGACAATGACAATAAACTGGAAGTAACAGCCTATGAATATATTCCCGTTGAAATAGACAATGAAGAATACAATACCTATGTATACAATGCTTATTTAACAATTGACAGTGAAAATAAAGCAGTAATAGATAAAATATGCAGTGAACAAAATTTCAGCAAAGATGATCCTGATCTTGAAAACAAACTTTCAGAGTACTTTAAAAACAATTTCACATATTCAACAGAAGCAGTTACACTGCCCTACGGAAAAGATTTCATAAACTATTTTCTTGAAGAAAGCAAAACCGGCAATTATACTCACTATGCTTCAGCCCTTACACTTATATACAGAAATCTGGGCATACCTGCCAGATATATAGGAGGATATGCAGTGGCAGCCGAACAGACTCTTGAAGACTACAGTTACGGTAAAAAAACAACAAACACACAGGTCAAAAGTGCTAATATGTATAGCTGGGTTGAAATTTACGACAGTTCAAAAGGCTGGCAGATAGTTGACATTACGCCTGCCCCATCTTTAGAAGAACTTGAAGAAAAATACGGAGATGAGAGTGAAAACACATATGTTCCGGATACAAGCCTTGAAACTTATTTCAGTACAGTAGATATGGAAAAGTATTCTCCTGAAAACATTGTAAAATCAGCAGTATCAGTAACGTTAAAGCTTGTCCTTGTACTATTATCAGCTTTTGTTGTTATATCAGTTCTTGGAATTTCAATCACTGTTCTTTACAGTCAAATTGTATTTATCAAAGCCGATAACAGCAAAAAGGCTTATATAATTATGGAAAGGTTAAAAAAGAAATACCATTCTGAAACATCAAATTACAGAGAACTTGAAAATAAACTTTCAAAAAAATATGGAGCTGAAAAAGCCTCAGAAATTATTGCTCTTGGTGAAAAATGTATTTTCTCTCAAAAAGCAGAGAACTCTGAAATCAAAAAACTTTTAAATTTAATTAATAACAAATAATAAAACAATACTGTTACCTAAACCCGATTTAAAAATTTATTCTAAAGATCAGATTTAATATTCCTCTGAATAAGCTCTTACAGCTGTCAGCAGAATTGAGAAATGCTATTTCTCTGTCTGTATCTTTATCGTTCGTTTAGGATAACAGTATTGTTTTTTATAAACAGTTTAACTATGAAACTATTTTCTGTTTTAAGTTAATATATTATGATACAGCTGTCCTTGACTCTTTTACTTCATTTATGTAATCTGAAGCACTTTTTATTTTATCCATTTTTATTTTTGGCAGATATTCAAATATTTTTCCGTTTCCGCTTCTGTCAAAATAATTCATATAATTCTTCATAACCGCATCATATACATTTTTATTTACAGCCGTATTATTGACCATGTATATTGCATCTAAATCGGCACTGTCATACCTGGTATTTATTTTGCTCTTCATAGTATTACCATCTTTGTACAGAAAATTATGTCCATCCCACGGTTTGCTTCCGCCTTCCCCTGTTATAATAACTACATACACCGTACTATTGCTGCCTCTTGTAATACCTATATCTACACTGACATCTGAACTGTATATATCATAGTCACTGTAATCATATATTTTAACAGCCTTATTGTTCTCAAGAGTATAGATATATATTCCTGTCTTTTCTTTTCCTGCATCTTTCACAGCCAGTTCCGGTATTCCGTCATTATCCATATCAATAATTTTTACCCTGCTGTCAGAGCCTTCAAGCCCATTAATTATTTCCTCATAAGCTTCAATGCCCTCAATATCCACATTGTCAAAAACATCTGATGCCAAAACAATTACTGAAGACACAGTTACAATAAATCCCGCAAGTATTATCCCCAGCACATTTCTTAACATAAAATACACCTCCCTAATTAAAAGCAAGCTTTCAT